>NZ_JBEXPH010000023.1:33961-68918 GCF_040611955.1 Streptomyces sp. NPDC006510
CCGCCCGCCCCCCCCCCCCCCCACCACCGCACCTCGGGGGCTGTGCAGCTTCTCAGACGGCGGTCGGGCGCCCGGAACAGGCCGCGAGCGTCCTGCCCACGTCCCGAATGGCATGCACCGCGGCCCGCTCGGTGCTCGGGCCCAGCGCCGTGTCCCAGTGCGCCACCACCGCGTACGCCAGCCGGCGCCTGCCGATGATGACACCGGCGTCGGCACGGACCCCGGTGTCGGTGCCGGTCTTGTTGGCCACCAGAAGCCCGTCGCGCAGCCGCTCGGGAAAGCCTGGGGCGTACGGGTCGTGGTCGACCAGAGCGGGCACCAGGCCGTGATCGGTGTTGGAGCGCATCCAGCGCAGCAGCCGGGCCGAGGCCGCCGGGCAGCTCATGGTGCCGCGCACTGCGTGTGTAACCAGCCGCGCCAGGTCGCGTGCGGTGCCGGTGGCGAAGACGGGCGGCACGTCCGGGCCACGGACGTCGCGGACCTTGTCGTGCAGCGTCAGGTGATCGAGTCCGAGCTCCTGCGCGAGCCGGGCCGTGGACTCGCGCCCCACGAGGCGCAACAGCGCGTTGGTCGCCGTGTTGTCGCTCACCGAGGCGGTCAGCCAGGCCAGGTCCTCGACGGTCCAGCCGCGCCCGCTCATCCGGCGCAGCAGACCGGTACCTTCCGCCAGGTCCTCGTCCAGGACCTCCACGACGCGGTCGGCGGGCAGTTCCCCGGTGTCCAGTCGGCGCGCGACCTCGGCGAGCAGCAGCAGCTTCGAGGCGGACGCCACCGGCATCACGGTGCGCTCGTCCACCCCCACCGAGCCGCCGCCGTCGATGTCGACGGCGGCGACGGACAGGGTGAGCGGAAGCGCGGCCGAGCGCCGCGCCGCCGCGGCCACTTGGGCCAGACTCATCGGATTCTCACCACTTCTCCCGCCCGTGCCGAGGTCGGGCGGCCGTCTCTTGCCGCGATTCGCCCCGACACCACGACGGTATCGATGCCTTCGGGTGCCAGCAGGGGGCGGTCGAAATCGGCGGTGTCGCGTACCGACGCCGGGTCGAGTACGACCAGATCGGCGAGGGCGCCGTCGAGGACCACGCCGCGGCCCGTGAGACCGAACCGCCCGGCAGGCAGCCCGGTCATCTTGTGCACCGCGCTCTCCAGCGGGAGCAGTTGCTCGTCGCGGCTGTAACGGCCGAGCACCCGGGCGAAACTTCCCGCCCAGCGCGGATGCGGCCGGCCGGGTTTGGGGACGCCGTCCGAACCGATCATCGACAACGGGCTGGCGATGACCCGGCGGACGTCGTCCTCTCGCATGGAATGGCTGATGATGGTCACTTCGCCCTGCTCTGCCAGCAGGAGATCGCACGCCTGGTCGACCGGATCCACCCCGCGCTCGGCCGCGAGGTCGGCGATGCTGCGCCCCTCGGCCTCGGGGTGCGTCTGCGCGGCGGCCACCGAGATGAGGTCCCAGCCGCCGTTTCCCACGGTGTTCTCCCACCCCTCGACGCCCCGGGCGATGTCCGTTCTGATCCGGTCGCGGGTCTCGGGCCGACGCAGCCGTTCCAGCAGGGCGCCGACGCCGCCCTCACTCGCCCATGGGGGCAGCATGGCATGCAGGACGGTGCTTCCCGCCGTGTACGGATATACGTCGCACAGCACGTCCACGCCTTCGGCGCGGGCCCGTTCCAGACGGGGCAGGGTCCGCAACGTGGCGCCCCAGGCGTGCCGGCCCGCGGTCTTGTGGTGGGAGATCTGCAAGGGTGCGCCGGAGCGCACTGCGATCTCCAGGGCCTCCTCCAGGGCGGACTCCACCTGCGACATCTCGTCGCGCAAGTGGGTGACGTAGGGCTTGCCGTGACGGGCGGCGACCCCGGCCAGCGCGACGATCTCCTCGGTGTCGGCATAGGTGCCGGGAGGGTAGATCAGCCCGGTGGACAGACCGGCCGCCCCCTGGGCCAGAGCCCGGTCCAGCAGCGCGCACATGGTGTCCAGTTCGTCGGGCCGCGGCGGTCGGGCCTCGAAGCCCATCACTCCGGCGCGCAGCGTGCCGTGGCCGACCAGCGAGGCGATATGGGTGTGGCGCAGAGCGGGGTCCTGTCCGGCGGCGAACGCGTCGAAGTCCACGGCGGGCCGCACCGGTCCGAGCCCGAACGTCACCCTGAGATGCTCGGCGAGCTCCGGCAGCCGCTGGGGGAGCGAGGGGAACAGGCTGGTCCCGCAGTTGCCGCAGATCTCCGTGGTGACGCCCTGGAGCAGCGGTGCGAGACGGAGGTCATCGATCGGCTCCGTGGCACCGGCTCCGTGGGGCGTCGCGAGGGCGTCGGAGTGCGTGTGTACGTCGATGAAGCCGGGGGCGACGACCCGCCCGGTCACGTCCAGGGTCTCGACGGCCGAGGCAGGGGCGCCGACGGGGAGTACGGCGATCCGCCCATCCACCACCGCGATGTCCGCTTCCCGGGCGGGTGCGCCGGTTCCGTCCACGAGCGTGCCGCCGCGCAGCAGCAGATCGAGGGGGCGGCCCATCACAGCACCGTCGACAGGAAGGCCCGCGTGCGGTCGTGCCGCGGGTCGGTGAACAGCCGATCGGGGCTCCCGGCCTCCACGACGGCGCCCTGGTCCATGAACAGCACCCGGTCGGCGACTTCGCGGGCGAAGCCCATCTCGTGGGTGACCACGACCATCGTCATACCGCTGCGCGCCAGGTCCCGCATGACGCCGAGCACCTCGCCGACGAGTTCGGGATCGAGGGCGGAGGTGGGTTCGTCGAAGAGCATCAGGGCCGGTTCCATGGCCAGTGCGCGGGCGATCGCCACGCGCTGCTGCTGCCCGCCGGACAGCTGCCCCGGGTAGTGGTCCGCCCGGTCCGCGAGGCCGACGTCGGCCAGCAGCTTGCGGGCCCGCTCCTCTGCCTGCGCACGGGGCCGGCCCTTGACGGCGACCGGACCCTCCATCACGTTCTGCACCGCTGTGCGGTGCGGGAACAGGTGGAACCGCTGGAAGACCATGCCGATCCGTTCGCGCTGGCGCCGGACGTCCCGGGCGCGCCGTTCGCGCAGCACCCGGCCGGACGGGCCGTGCTGTTCGTAGCCGACCAGCTCACCGTCCATCCACACGCGCCCCGCGTCGATCCGCTCAAGGTGGTTGAAGCAGCGCAGCAGTGTGGACTTCCCGGACCCGGAGGGGCCGATGACACAGAGCACCTCACCGCTGCGGACGTCGAGGTCGATGCCCTTCAGCACCTCGGTGTCCCCGAATCGTTTACGGACCCCGCGGGCCCTGAGGATCACGTCGTTCATGCCGCTGCTCCCTTCTTGGCGCGTCCGGGCCGGAGATTGGCCAGGATCCTGCTCCGCAGCACGGGAGCGGCGCCGGGGCTGTAGCGGCGCTCGACGGCGTGCTGGCCGATGCTGGCGATCGTGGTGAGCACGAGGTACCAGATCGAGGCGACCAGGAGCAGCGCGACCACTTCGAAGTTGGCGAGGTAGAGGTGCTGGGACACGGTCATCAGATCGGCGCCGGCGATGACCGAGACCAGCGAGGTCGTCTTGAGCATGGAGATGAACTGGTTGCCGAACGGCGGGATGATGACCCGCATCGCCTGCGGAAGGATGATCCGGGAGAGGATCTTACGGTTCGACATCCCGATGGAGGCGCCTGCCTCGCGCTGGCCGGGATCCACGCTCTGGATGCCGGCCCGCACGATCTCGGCCATGTAGGCGCCCTCGTTGATGGAGAGTCCGAGGAGCGCGGCCACGAATCCGGTGATCACCTGGTTGGACTGCCAGCTGATGAGTTTGGGGCCGTCGAACGGGATTCCGATGCTGATCACGGGGAACAGCAGGGCCAGGTTGAACCAGAAGATGAGCTGGACCAGCAGCGGGGTGCCCCGGAAGAACCAGGTGTAGGCACTGGCGGTGAGGCGCAGGACCGGACTGTCGGACAGCTGCATCACCGCGACGACGACCCCGATGGCGATGCCGAGAGCCATCGAGACGAGGGTGAGCTGAATGGTCACCCCGAGGCCCTTGAGGATCACGCCGTCGAACTGGTACTTGGCGACGATGTCCCAGTGCAGATTGGGATTGACGATGATGGTGTAGGCGAGCCACACGGCGAACAGCGTGGCGGCGAGCACCGCGAGCCAGCGCCCGGGGCGAGGGCGTCCGGTCACCTGGAGGGAGAGGTCGTCCTCCTGCGGCGGCCCGTCGGCGGGCACGGCATCCGGCGCTCCGCCGAGGGCGGAGCCGGGTATTTTCTGGTGGTTCATATCCGTTCTCACTGCCCGTCGTTGACGGTGGCCTCGGGTACGGCGCTGCCGCCGACTCCCCAGGTGTCGAGGATCTTCTTGTAGTCGCCGTTGTCGATGAGCTCCTGCAGGGCCTTGCGGACGGCGTCGCGCAGTCCGCCCTGGCTCTTCGCGGACGCGATGCCCCAGGGGGCGGTGCCGTACTGCTCCGGCAGGACTTCGTACGCGGTGCTCTTCTTCGTGAACATCTTGGCGACGGGGTAGTCGACGATGGTCGCGACCGCGCGTCCGCTGTCCAGTTGCAGTAGTCCGGTCGGTGCGTCCTCGCTCTGCGAGATCCGCATCTTCTCCTGGCACTTGGCGTTCTGTTCCTCGCCGATGTGGAGGTTGGAGCTGCCCTTGGCGAGGACGACGGTCTTTCCACAGAGGTCCGCGAGCGACTTGATGCCCTGCGGGTTGCCCTGCTTCGTCATGATGACGCCGCCGGTGCGGAAGTAGTCGACGAAGTCGACCGCCTGGCGCCGCTGGGCACTGTCGGTCATGGACGACATGACCAGGTCGAACCGTCCGGACTCCAATCCGGGGATCAAGCCGTCGAAGGCGGCGTTGGTGAGTTCGAGCTTCAGCTTGAGCCGCTTGGCAAGGGCCTTGGCCAGATCGGGGTCGACGCCGGTGAGCCGGGTGGTGCCGGGCTCGTACATCTCCATCGGCGGATAGCCGACCGCGGTGGCCACCCGGAGCACACCCTTCTGCCGGTACTGAGCCGGCAGCAGCTCGGCCGCGGTCCGGCCGGAGGTGGTCTGGGACTCGGCTCCGGACGGGGCGTCGCCCTGACCGGAGCGCCCACAGGCAGTGGCCGTGAGGGCCACCACGGCCAGGGCAGCCAGACAGCGAAGAGAACGGGGACGATTCATCGGATTTCTCCCTCACGGGTGACGGTGCGCCGATGCTGGCAGTCGCACCCCGGTGAATGGAAGATGATGAAGCTATTCACGCCTGACCATCGAAATCAGTACGGGTCCGAGCCTGCCGCTGCTGCGCCCGACGGGCCTGGTCCCGAGGAAGCCGCGGTGACGAGCAGGAACGGATACGCGCCGGCCTCGACGTGGTGACCACCCGCCGGACCGGCAGTGACCTTCACCGCGACCTCGTGGTCCCGGGTCAGGTCACGGACAGCCCGCACCTTCTCCTCGACCGTCATCGGCCGGTCGACCTGCTGGGATTGCGTCGGCGGGCTCGCCGTCCAGGAGTCCCGGGCAACCATGACGTATCCGTTCGGGATCGGGCTGGAGGCGACTTTGCCGGCGAGCCCGGAGCAGGTGGGGAGGCGGTCGCGACAGGACCGGGGACCGACTCCTGGTTCACGGGGCGCAACGAAGTGGAGCCACGCGAGGGCGGTGTCGCCGCCATGGACACCACACCGGTAGGAGGCTTTGATCACCGCCCACGAACCCAGCAGCGCTTCGCGACCCGCACTTCCCCTGTGGCCTGCTCGGCGATGACCGGCAGGACGAGTACGACGCCGCGGTTGGCCCTTCACATCTGCACACGTTCCGCGAGTACCTGGCCCGCGTCCCCGCCGGGGGTGGCACTCATCCGTGGGCCGTCACTGCCGACCCTGGTCGCCGTGGGGCTCCCTGGCGCACGCCGAGTAGGCCAACGGCCGCAGATGGACGTCCTCGACGCCGTCCACTGACCAGGTCCGGCACTCAGCCCTGTCGGCGCAGGTCGTCGATGTGGGTGAGGACTGCGTCCACGTGCGGGCGTACCCGGGCCTTGAGTTCGTGACTCCAGGTCTCGTCCTCGTAGTGGCAGTTGCAATACAGATACCTGGCGTGCTCCAGGACGGGGCGGTGTTCCGGGGGAAGGCGGGCGAGAGCCCAGTCCGCGGCGGCGTCCTTGGTCCTCCTGGAGGTAGGACATGGCCGTGGTCATTTCGTAGAGACCGGTGGTCGTGACGTCGGACATGGTGATCGCCGCCGTGTGATGGTCCCGGGGCACCTGTCTGACCGTGGGCCGGCCGGGAGAATGGGACCGGAGGGACCCCGGGCATGGGCCGATCGGCCTCAGTAATCGGAACCCGGCCGCGGTGGACTGGGTGTGTCGGCATCCGCGACCACACCGAGGAGGTACCGCGATGACCACCCTGAAGCGCGGGCAGAGGTTCCCGTTCCCAGAGGTTCCGGACTGGTTCGAGAACCTGCCCGCCCGGTTCGCGTTGCCCACGATGGGCGAGCTGTACACAGTTCGTATCGAGGACTACACGGAGGACGGCCGTTACGTGGTGCGGGCGGAGCTTCCGGGCACATCGCCCGAGAACATCGATGTCTTCATCAGCGACGGTGTGCTGACGGTCCAGGCCGAACGCACCGAAAAGGAAGTGGACAAGAACCACAGCGAGATCCGCTACGGCGTGATGAGCCGCAGCGTGACGCTGCCGTCGGGCGCGGACGAGGACGATGTCACGGCCGACTACACTGATGGCATGCTCACGGTCAGCGTGGGCCTGGGCGCCGAGAAGCCGTCGGCCAAGCACGTAGAGATCAAGCACGGTGGCTGACGGCGATCGGCTGCGCATGGCGGGCCTCCCGCTACGGGCCCGTCATCGGTGCACTTCGGGTGGCTCTCACCGGATTCTTCGCGCGGCCGCCCAACGGCGCCGTACCGCTTGCACGTGCTCGGCTTCCTCCAAGGCGACTTCCACCGCCGTCAGTTCGCTCTGCAGCTGCGCGATCCAGTGGTGGCACAGGGCCCGGACCCGTTGCCGGGTCCGTTCGGCTTCGGCGGCGAGAGGTCCGGCGGCTGCCTGGTGGGCCGCGTGTTCCGCCAGGCAGTCTCCAGAGCCCCGAGCCGGTACGGCTGCGGAGTAGCCGCGCGGCGACGGTCCGGTGCGGGCAGCCGGGAGACCACGTCGGCGATCTCGAATCCCGCTGCCGGCGGGACGAGCAAACGGACACCGCCCCGGGGCAGCCACCCGGCCAGCACCCGCAGGTGCCACAGCGGCGTGGCGGTCACCGCCCGCTGAGTTTCGCCGTCCGAGCATTTCTCGCGTACGGCGTTGCCGTCAGGCCTTGCAGGGCGTCGTCGAGCGTGTCACGGTCCGCAACCTCCCGCGCATCGCCGACGCCCAGGTGCCGGCCGACGAGAGCCTTGGCCCACACGCCCCGGCGGTCCAACCCGTACTCATGGCGCTTCGTCCTCGCCCGGGCCGCCGGCCAGGAGCAGGGCATCGGCCACCGAGTGGTCCACCGGATCCGGCATGCGCTCCCTGGCCCGCCTCCGGATCGCCGAAGCAGTGCGGTCCCCGGCAGAGCGAAGGGCGTCCGCTTCGCGCCGGGCCTCTCGGAGGCCGGGTTCCGCAGCCTGTCGGCGGACCTCGGGAGCTTGCTCCCGGGCGGCCGCCACGAGCCCTGCCGCCTCCCGCGCGGCGTCCCGCCGCACGGCTATGGGCGCCTCGCCCGCCGAGGCCCGGATCCGTGCCGCCTCCTGCTGTACATCGGTCAGCTGTGCGAGGGCGGGTTCCAGCTCCGCGGCACGTCCGGTCGTACGATCGGCGGGTACGCCGTTGGCGGACGCTCCTGGTGTTCCCACCGGGCGGAACCGCTCCAGAAGTCCCGCAGACTCATCGGCGGCCTCCCGTCGGTCGGCTGCTCCTTCATGCTCACCGTTTCCGTTCCGGCGGCACCGGATAGGGCCGTCACGCCGTTCGACCAGGGCCGTTCGGCTCTTGGCAAGGGCGGCCGGAGCGAAAGACTGGGACACGGTAGGCAACCCGATGGAGTCCGGAGGCCCGCCGTGAACAGGCATGAGAACCACTCCGCGGAGGCCGGGGCCGGGCGGGACCTGCCTTCCCGCCCGTGGCGATCCGGCGAGGAGGAACGGCAGCACACGTTGATTCGTTACCTGGGCGCTGTGGCCGCGGCCGCGGCCGCGCACGCAGGCGCCGAGGAGCAGGCTCCCGCAGGCGTCACCGCCCGCCCGGCGTCGTCGGCCGTGTCGCCTTCGCAGCCGTCTTCGCCCCCCGGAGGGGGGATCCCTCTGGTACGGGACATGATGGACGTGCCCGCCGCCTCCCTGCGCGACGATCTGCCGTACCGCGACATCGCCCGCCTGCTGGCACGCGAGCAGGTCGGCGCGGTTCCGGTCGTGGACGACGAGGACCACGTGGTCGGCGTCGTCTCGGAGTCCGATCTGCTGGCGAAGGTCGCCTTCGAGACCTCCGGCCACCGGGTCGGACGCATCGGCGGGCTGCGCGAGCGACGAATGCACGGCAAGGCACGTGGTGAGACAGCGGCTGACCTGATGACAAGTCCCGCGATTACGGTGCTGCCCGGCGCGACCGTTGCCGAGGCCGCCTGGCTTGCCGCACTGTCCCGGCTGAAGAGGCTTCCGGTCACCGACCGAGGGGGCCGCCTGGTCGGAGTCGTACGCCGCAACGCCCTGCTGCAGGCCCTCATCAGGGACGATGCCGGAATTCGAGCGGAGGTCGCGGCCAGGATCGAGTCTTGCTGCCCGCCCGGCGACCGGGAATCCGTGGAGGTGGCGGTGCACGACGGCGTCGTGGAACTCACCGGGAGCCTGCCTTCGGCCGACGCGGCTCGGCTGGTGGCTGAGGTGGAGGGCATTGCCGATGTCGTCGAGGTGAAGAACCTCCTCACCGCCACGCCATGACGGCGCTCAGAAACGCCGAGGGACAGCGCTCGCCTCCGGACGAGGGCGCGGGCCGAGCACGGGGTTGCCGGGCGCGGCCGGGACGCGGTCGGCGTACCGGCCCTCCTCGAACAGGCGAGTGCCGGCATCGAGGAGACTTCTCGGGCCGGGCTCGTCAGGCGGTCGCGGTGCTCGGTGGGCAGGGTGGTCATGGTGGTGGCGGAAGTCATCACACCGGCCCCCTTCGTGATCTCTGCTTCCAGCGTGAACGCCTGCGGGTCCCGCCACCGCGGGCCGCTCGGATCCGATCAGGGCCCATCGGCCCGTGCGGGCCGCTCCGCTGCCGCGTCGACCCGCTGCGTCCGCGGTGAGCACCTGCGCGGCCGGGCCGCTCGGCGGCCGTCATTGGGCCAGCGAGAAGTAGTTCTCTTCCTCCTGCGTGAAGTGCAGGCGCAGGACGGTGTGCAGCCCGTACAGGCAGCAGCGCAGGTCGTCGAGCTGGTCCGGGGACAAGCCGCCCTCGGCGTGGGCCAGCCGCAGGTGGGTCGCGATGCGACGGGAGAGGCGTTCGATCTCGGTGTGGGCACGGCTCATGGTGGCCGTCGACTCCGGCCCGCCCAGGGTGGGCGCGAGCGCGGGGTACAGCTCGTGCTCCTCTGCGTACTCGTGGGGCAGCAGCCGCTCGGTGAGCAGACGATGTGCCCCTTCGACGGCGGCCAGAGTCCGCGGGCCGGGACCGTCCGAGAGGTGGTCCGCCGCACTGCGCACCGCTTCGAGCACGTCCTGGAGGTCGTCGTGTTCCGACGCGAAGCGGTGGATGAGCTCCTCGGCCGCGGGGGTCAGCGCCGGCCGCGCTGTCCGGTCCACGCGCAGCGCGCGCAGGGCGTTCAGGATGACCGCCACGTCAATGGCCTCCTGGAGCAGGGCTCCCGGGGCGGGCGGCAGCAGGCCGAAGGCGGCCGCCACCATTGCCGCCAGGGACATCGCCATCCCGCCCAGGGCACTCTGCACGGCGATCCGCCGGGCCCGTACGGCGACGCAGACGGCGTCGGCGAGCCGGTCCACCCGATCGGCGGTCAGCACGATGTCGGCTGCCTCCGACGAGGCAGTGGAGCCGCGGGCCCCCATCGCCACACCGATGTCCGCTGCGGCCAGCGCGGGGGCGTCGTTCACACCGTCCCCCACCATGACGGTGACCGCGCGTTCGCGTTCGGCCCGTACCACGGCAACCTTGCCGATTGGGTCGAGCCCGGCGCGGACGCCGTCCAGGCCGAGGACGGCACCCACCTCACCGGCCGGCTCCGCGCGGTCGCCCGTCAGCATCAGCAGCCGCTCGATGCCCGTGGCCCTCAGATGGCGAAGGGTGCGCGCGGCGTCATGGCGCAGGGGATCCAGGAGGAGCACCGCCCCCGCCGGACAACCGTCCACGGCCAGCCAGGCCACGGCGGCGCCGTCGAGAAGCGCACGGTTGTCCACCGCCCTGGCCCAGGGCGGGCTGGCACCGGACACGTCGAAGCGGCCGACGGAGAGCCGGTGCCCGTCCACGAGGCCCGAAGCACCCCGGCCGGGCTCCTCGGTGACACCGGTCGGGACGGACAGGACCAGCTTCCGTTCGTGTGCGCTGTCGACGATCGCCGCGGCAAGGACATGGGGTGAGTACTGGTCCAGCGACGCGGCCAGCCTCAGCACCTCCGTCGGCTGCCATCCGGGTGCGGCGAGCACATCCACGACGCGGGGACGGCCACGGGTGAGGGTGCCGGTCTTGTCGAGCAGCAGGGTGCGGGCCCGGCCCAGGTTCTCCAGGGCGCTGCCGTCGCGCATCACCACTCCCAGGCGTGAGGCCAGGGAGATCCCGGAGACGATGGCCACCGGCGCGGCCAGGAGCAGCGGACTGTCCATCACACCCCGGCGGGGCGGACCTGCGGCAGGGGACGAACGGCTCTGCCGCCAGGGCCGTACAGGCGCTGTTCGCGCCGTCGGGCACGGGATGTTGACCGCGGCGTGCGAACAAGCGCGAGGGCGAGGCCGGGTTCGGGCCGGTTGCCGTCCACCGGATGCTTCTCGGCGTGGGGCTACTACCGTGAAGATGTGGGTCTTTCGCGCTACGTGAGGGTCACGACGGAGGCACCGTGGGCGACAACGGCGACAACGGCGACAAGGGACCTGGCCACTGCGGAGAGGCGCACCGTCGGCTGGGCAATCTGCCGGGCGATCTCCAGGAACGGCTCGACGCCGTGAGGCGGGGACCGGCCGAGGCGGCCCTGCTGCTGGACGCAGTCATGTCGGTGGGCAGAGAGCTTGATCTGCCCCAGGTGCTGCGTCGGATCGTCGAGGCCGCGGTTGTCGTGGTCGACGCCGAGTACGGGGCCTTGGGAGTGGTCGGTCAGGGAACCCGGCTCGCACAGTTCCTTCCGGTGGGCGTCACGGCGGAGCAGCGCAAGGCCATCGGCCCCCTGCCCGAGGGGCACGGCATCCTCGGCGAGCTGATCCGTCACCCCGAGCCGTTGCGGCTGGTGGAACTCTCCGAGCATCCGTCGTCCTACGGGTTTCCGCCGAACCATCCCCCGATGCACTCGTTCCTGGGGGTTCCCATCCGGGTTCGCGACAAGGTGTTCGGCAATCTGTACCTGACACAGAAGCGGGGCGGCCGGGCCTTCGACACCGAGGACGAAACCGTACTGTCGACGCTCGCGGTGGCGGCGGGAGTGGCCATCGAAAACGCCCGTCTGTACGCGGAGACGCGCGACCGCCAACGCTGGCAGGAAGCCAACAGCGAGATCATCGCGGCTCTGCTGAGCGGGGCGGACGAGGCACGCGTCCTGCGGATGATCGTTGATCACTCCTTGCGCATCCTTGCCGCGGATCTCGGTGTGCTGGCACTGCCCGCGGAAGGGAAGAGCCTCCGTGTGGCACAGACGTCCGGGCTGGACGCCGAGTTGCATCTCGGTCTCGTCCTGCCGCAGGCGGGATCGTTCGCCGGCGCCGCCCTGGACGCGGGCGAGCCGATCACCAGCCTCGATGTCGAACATGATCCGAGGATCACCGAGGGCCCGCAGAGGTGGACGGGGCTCGGCCCGGCTGTCGCGGTTCCGATGGTCACGGGGGAGCGGACCCGTGGGGTACTGCTGCTGGCCCGGGTGCGGGAGCGTCCCGCCTTCACCGATACGGAGACCGCGCCTCTGCTGGCGTTCGCCGGACAAGCGGCTCTGGCGATGGAGCTCACCGAACGGCGCGAGTCCGCCGAGCAGATCGCCCTGCTGGAGGAGCGCGACCGCATCGCCAGGGATCTGCACGACCTGGCCATTCAACGGCTGTTCGCCACCGGCATGACACTGCAGAGCGTGGTGCGGCTCGTGGAACAGCCACAGGCGAGCGAGCGGCTGTTGCGCGCGGTGGACGATCTGGACGAGACCATCAAGATCATCCGGTCCACCATCTTCGGACTCCGCGCCACCGGCTCGGGCCGGGCCGGCCAGGGGCTGCGCGCCCGGACGGCGGCCACGGTCGAGCAGGCCGCCAGGACCCTGGGCTTCCAGCCGTCGCTGCGGATGGGAGGGCTGATCGACACGGATGTGCCGACCGAGACCGCCGAGCAGGTGATCGCGGCGCTCGGCGAGGCGCTGAGCAACGTCGCCCGCCATGCACGGGCGACGGCGGTGGACATCTCGTTGGTGGCGCGAGAGGGCGAGGTGAACCTGGTCGTGTCCGACAACGGTATGGGCATGCCCAGGCACATCGAGTCCCGGAGCGGGCTCGACAACCTCGCACGGCGCGCGGAGAAACTCGGCGGTGAGATGAATGTGGGGAAGTCCGCACAGGGCGGCACCAGGCTGAGCTGGCGGGTGCCGCTGCGATTCTCCTGATGCCGTGCGGGGCGCTTCGAGGAGCCGTACGGTCAGGCCGGATGGTGCCCGGCACCGGGCGGGGACGTTTCCGCGGCGTGCGCGGCGATCACAGCCGCCTGGATGCGGCGCTCGACACCGAGCTTGGCCAGCAGCCGGGAGATGTGGTTCTTGACCGTCTTCTCCGACAGATAGAGGCGCTTGCCGATCTGGCTGTTGGTCAGTCCTTCACCGATCAGCGCGAGGACATCCTTCTCCCTCGGGGACAGCCCCGCCAGCGCGTCGTCCTCTTCGGAGCCGGTACCGGACTCCTCCTCGCGCAGACTGTTCATCAGCCGTGCCGTCGTCGACGGGTCGAGGGTCGAGCGCCCGGAAGCCAGTGTGCGGACGGCGGTGACGAGGTCCGAGCCCTTGATCTCCTTCAGTACGTAGCCTGCCGCGCCGGCCATGATCGCGTCGAGCAGTGCTTCGTCGTCGTCGAACGAGGTGAGCATCAGGCAGGCCAGTTCCGGCATTCGCGAGCGCAGCTCACGACAGACCGTGATCCCGTCGCCGTCCGGCAGCCGCACATCGAGAATCGCGACGTCGGGGCGGAGCGCCGGGCCGCGGGCCAGTGCGTGATCGGCTGTGCCGGCTTCGCCGACGACTTCGATGTCGGGTTCCGCGTCGAGCAGATCCTGCACGCCTCGCCTGACTACCTCGTGGTCGTCCAGCAGGAACACGCGGATCGGTTTCTGCGCCGAGAACCCCGTTCCGTCGCTCATGGTGGTCCTCCTCGCCTTCAAGGGTTGCGCAGTTCCGCCTCGTCATTCGTGGGTTCGCACAGGAGAACACACCAGGGTCGAACGGTCCTGTTCTCCGGTCCGTTCAGGCCTCAGGAGCCCCGGCCCGGGGACCGAACAACCGCAACCGACCGGTTCCGTGCGCCACATACATGCGCTCCGCCACCGTCCTGGCGACACATGCGCTCCGCCACCGTCCTGGCGACACGTGCGCTCCGCCACCCTCCTGGCGACGAACCCGTACACCGCCCGCCCCCGCACCGCATGGCGGGCGGCGCGTCGAATTCCGCAGGCTGCTCCAATCCGAACTATATGCATGCTCCCGGCGGTGTACTCGACCGTGCTGCGTGGGACCCGGTCCCACCGCATTTCTGCGTGCTCCTCCTCCACTCCATCGTGTGCCGCCCGGGAAGCATGGTGCTTGGGCCGACCGGCCTGGTTCCGCGACCCGCTCAGCCCATGTCGCGGGCCGCACCGGGCGCACAGGATGGTGGGATCCGCTCCCGCCCGTGGGCTTCGCGATGCACTACGGGCAAGGGCCGGCGCAGCAGGGGAATGAGGCCGGATCATGACTGAAGAAGTGCCCCCTGGGGCAGGCCGAGGACCCGGCGGGGCCAGTGCCCGCGGGTTGCCGGTCCGCGCGTCGGACCGCATCCAGCGCTGGGGCAGGGTGATCCTGGTCGTGGCCTTCCTGCTGGCGGCACCCTTTGCTTCGGCCGCCACGGGCCGTGCGGTGCACGACGCCGAGACCCGTCGTGCTGCCACACTCTCCGATACGACGAGAGCCGAGGCTCGGCTCGTTTCCGACGCCGGCGGCCCCGCGGTGGATGCCAGAGCGCAGTCAATGGTGCGCGTCCCCGTCCGCTGGACACAGCCCGACGGCCACGTGCGCACAGCGGTGGTCAGCGTCCGGGCGGGCAGCCCGGCCGGCACCACGGTCCCGATCTGGATCACTGCTCAAGGCGCGGCCACCAGCAGGGGACCCGCGACACCCGGCGAGACCGTTGCGTCCGCATGGATGACGGCAACAGTGACTTTCGCGCTGGCGACGGGACTGTTCACCGCAGTGTGGAAGGTCTTCACGAAGCTGGTGGACACCATCAGGTGCAGGGGGTGGGAGAAGGAGTGGGACGAGGTGGAAGCCGAGCTGTCCGAGCAGTTCCGAAATCGCTAGCGGATCGGCACACATGACTCCGAGGAGAGATCATGGACAGCACTGGACCAAGCGTGACCATGACGGGACCGGTAGTGGTCGGTACCGATGGCTCCGACCATGCGACGCGGGCGGTGCGTTGGGCCGCGGGCGAGGCGGCTGCTCGCAGCCGGCCGCTGCGGATCGTGTACGCGACCGCGACGGGCCACGGCAGACCGTACCTCTCCAAGGAGGAGAGCCGACAGGTCGACGGTTTCGCGGAAGGCGTGCTGGAAGAGGCTGCCGCACTCGCACGCCGACTTGCTCCCGCCGTCCCCGTGACGACGGCCGTGTGCGAGGACAAGCCGGCAGCATGCCTGTTCGGCGAAGCCGGGACTGATGGCACGATCGTCGTGGGCTCCCGTGGACGTGGCGGATTCGCGTCCTTGCTGGTCGGTTCGGACTCGCTCCGGGTGGCCGCCCATTCCCACGTTCCGGTCGCCGTCGTGCCGAGCGGTGACGACCGTGAACCGGCAGGTGTCGTGCTGGCCGCGGCGCGGGACGAGCGTGACGAGGAAACGCTGCGCGTCGCCGCCGCTCTGGCCGCGCGGGAAAGTGCCTCGCTGCGGGTGCTCAGCGCATGGGTCTTCCTTGAGA
Organism: Streptomyces sp. NPDC006510; assembly: GCF_040611955.1. NCBI lineage: Bacteria > Bacillati > Actinomycetota > Actinomycetes > Kitasatosporales > Streptomycetaceae > Streptomyces > Streptomyces sp. NPDC006510. Next base: position 49,259 of record NZ_JBEXPH010000023.1, read on the forward strand.
ACGTCGGCAGCATGGCGACGATGTTCGATGGTGTGGACCGGCTCGCCGCGGACCAGGCAACCGCGACTGCCCGGCTCGTCGCGCCCGTGCGCAAGGACTTCCCGGACCTCACGGTGAGCGAACACGTCGTTCGCGCCGGGTCCGTCTCCGAGGTGCTGGTGGCGGCGACCGCCGACGCCGACATGATCGTCATCGGATCCCGTCGGCGTTCCCACTCCATCGGCTCTCAACTGGGCCACGTGACGCATGCGGTCCTGCACCACGCGCACTGCCCGGTCGTCCTCGTACCCCATCCTTGATCACTTGGTCAAAGGCGCCCCTTGAGGACCGGTGCCGCGCTCGGGCGCTCACCGGGTGTCCGGGACGACGGCGACCGGGCAGGACGCATAGTGCAACACCGAGTGGTTCACCGGACCGAGGTGCGGACGGTGGTGTCCACCGGCACGGTGCGCGCCGACGACCAGGAGTTCCGCTCCCTCGGCCTCCTCGATGAGTACCTGGTGCACGGGTCCCTGCGCCACGGACCGGTGGACATCGGCTTCGGACCCGGTCCGTTCCAGTACGGCCAGGACTTCTTCGAGGTGCTCCTCGGCCTGCTGACGGTGTGCGGAGGCCGGGGAGCCCGCGAGGAGCGGATGATCCGCGGTCTCGTGGGCGGGGCAGCGCCAGGCGCGTACGGCGATCAGCTCGCCGTGGCGCGAGGCCACCTGGGCGAGTGCGAAACGGGCGGCTGCCGACGGTCCTGCGTCGTCGCCGATTCCGACGACGACGCGGCCCGGCTTCGGCTGCGTGTCCGGTGCGGCCGCCGGGATCACGACAACCGGGCAGTGGGACCGGCCCGCGACGGCGAGACTCACGGACCCCAGGAGCATCCCGGCGATCCGGCCGCGGCCCCGGGAGCCGAGGACGACCAGGGCTGCCTCGTGGCTCTCGTGCACCAACGCGTTCACCGGATCCTCGGGTTGTACGTCGGCGATCACCTTCACCTCCGCGTGGAGGCGATGCACTCGTTCCTGCGCGGACGCGACGAGATGCTCGGCGAGGACCTGCTCGGCCGGACGCCCGGTGTCGAAGGTGGGACGCATGCCTTCGTAGTGCTCCCACAACGACGCATGGACGACGCGCAGGGGAAGCCGTGAGCGCTCCGCCTCCGCCGCGGCCCAGTCCAGGGCACGGAGGCTGCCCTTCGAACCGTCCACTCCGACGACTATCGGGAGCTGCATGGCTCCCACCGCCTTCCCTGCTTGAATGGCTCCCTGCTTCGATTCATACGGTCCGGATTTCTACGGTTCGACGGTCAGGACGTGGTCGAGGGGACGTCGTGGTGTGCGCGGCCCGCTCGGCCCGTACCCCAGACGGATGATCATCTGTGGGTGTCCCGTGCCGAAGACCGGGTCGCGCAGGATCCAGCGCAGGTCCGGCCATTCGAGCGGCTGTGTCGCGAACGACGTGGACACCTGGTGGAGGGTGGCCGTGAGCAGGACGCGTTCCAGGGCCTGACCCGCGCGCAGCCAGTCCGTGGCGTGGTCGCCCGGGGTGCTCAGCAGGGCCAGTTGGGGCCGGTTCTCGAACAGGACACGGGCCCGGCCCGGGATGACCCGGGTTCCGGCGAAATCGCGGGTGGTGGCTCGTTCGGAGGCGTCGCGGGGGCCGAAGGCGTAGTCGGGGACTCCGTCCACTGGAGCCTCGCTCCTCGTGTTCCGCGTCCAGCGCTGCTGCTCAGCCTCCCGCGTCGGCTCTCCGCGGTCGTACCCCTCGGCGTCCCGGATCAGTCCGAGAACGGTCTCCAGGTGGATCGGGGTCAGGAACGCGAAGTCCGCGCCCTCGGCACGGGCCGCGTCGGCGAGGCGTGCCCGGACGTCGTCGGGAACCGGCTGTTCGTCGAACGGGTAGCGGCTGGTGTGCCGGTCCTTGATCGCCGGGTGGAGAACGGCGAGGGCTTCATCGGTGGGTTCCCGTGGCGCGTCGGGGTGGATGCCGAGACGGACGGTGGCCAGTACCGCGGGGTCCGACGGTGTGGGCAGCAGTGAGATGGCCGCGTCCAGGCCGTGGTGGGCGGCGGACACCCGCAGGTTGAGCAGGGCCGCGCCGCAGCCGATGTGGAGCGCGCGGGTGGAGGGGTCGGCCTCCGGCATCGCGCGCTCGAAGTCGGCCCGGAGCGTGAGGGTGCGGCTGCGGCGTCCGTAGCGGAAGAGCCAGGGCTGGGCGTTGTGCATGGACGGTGCGGCGGTGGCATCGGCGACGAGATCGGCCAGTGCGGTGTCGTCGAGTGCTTCGGTGAGCATCGTGGGTCTCCCTGAGGCGGGAAGGGGGCGATGGCTTCAGCATGGAGCGGATAGCCGCCCGGTACGTATGGGCCGTTCGTCCCTTGTTCCGGTCCCGGATGGTTCCTCGGAGGGATACCTCCGAGCCCTTAGGCCGGAATCGGGCCTTCGAGGCGGCAGTCCACGCTTACGACGCCCTCCACGGATTGTGCGAGGCGGGCGGCGACGGGAATGAGGGCGGCGTCGGGGACGCGACCGGTGAGCGTGGCCACACCCCAGGTGACGCCGACCCTCACGTCCCGGTGCGAGTCGGGGAACAGCCGGTCGACGACCTCACGGCGTATCTCGGCGGCCAGGTCGTCGTCGGGGCGCAGGAAGATCTTGAGGAGATCGGCGCGGCTGACGATGCCTTTGAGCCTGCCGTCGGCATCGACGACCGGGAGGCGCTTGACACGCCGGTCGGCCATGAGCCGGGCGGCCTGCGGGAGGGACGCGCCGGGCCCGATCACGACGGCGGGGCTCGACATCAGCTCCTCGGCCCGGACCGAGCCGGCCTTGGCGGTGTCGCCCAGGCGGCGCATCTGGTCGATCATGCCGGGCGGGTGTTCGTGGAACTCCTCCTTCGGGAGCAGGTCGGCTTCGGAGACGACGCCGACGACGCGGCCCCCGTTTTCGACGACTGGCACGGCGGTGACCTTCCACCGCTCCATGGCGTCGGCGATCTCCTTGAATTCCGTGTCGGGCGTGACGGTGACGACGGTCTTCGTCATGACGTCGCCGACGGTGTACCGGGTGGAGGTCATGGCAGGTTCCTCGATGGGGGCGGGCGAGCGGCCGATTGCTGCCGTGGGGCGAACAGGAAAGGGCAGGTCCGGTACGGCTCTGGCGTCGGATCTACGACGAGTGAGGACTCCGCGGCGTACACGATGTGTCTCCCGCCCTTCATTCACAGCCTGGCACCGCGGGGAACGAGCCGCGAGGGACGGCCTCGTGGCGCCGCTCAGCGGACCGGGACGGCCTCTCCGGGTCTGGGCACGACCCGCTGTCCAGCCCAGCTCTGGTCGGTCCGTGGGCCGGATGGGCCCAGGCCGAGCCGAGGATGTGACCACCGTGATGCAGGGCGAGCCGGGCGGTGTGGGCGCTGGTCAGGATCGTTCCTCGGAAGCCGTGCCGGACCGGTCGGGGCAGATGGCCACAGTGGTCCGGGTGGGTATGGGTGATGACCACGGCGTGGATGGACGAGGCGTCGCGCGGCAGCTTCGCCCGGTTGCGACGGCGCAGGTCCGCGAAACCCTGGAAGAGGCCGCAGTCGAGGCGGATCCGGGCCCGGTCGCTCTCGATGAGGAACTTGCTGCCGGTGACGGCCCGGACGCCGCCGAGGAAGCGCAGCAGCGCGGGTCTCGGCTCGGGTGCGGCCAGGTGTGTTTCTGCCTCGGACATCGCGACCCCTTCTTCCGCGGGTGGCAGCGTCTTCACCATCACACCCCCGGGGCCTGCCGGGGAGGGATGGGACCGGCAGGCCCCGGCGGGGACCGACCGGCCCATGCGGAGCGGGCCCGCACAGGGTCAGCCTGGGGAGAACCTCGCCGGGACACATACAGGAAGAGGGGCCGCATCGTGAGGGCACTCGTTTTTCAGGGCCCGGGGCAGATCGCATGGCAGGAACTTCCGGACCCCGTGGTCAAGGACGCCGCCGACGCGGTGATCCGCGTCGATGTCGTCACCATCTGCGGTACCGACCTGCACATCATCAAGGGCGATGTGCCCGAGGTGACTCCCGGCCGTGTGCTGGGGCACGAGGCCGTCGGCACAGTGGTCGAGGCCGGCGCCGGCGTCCATACGGTCCGTCCCGGCGACCGGGTCCTGATCTCCTGCATATCCGCGTGCGGCCGGTGCCGCTTCTGCCGCGAGAGCCGCTACGGGCAGTGCCGCGGTGGTGGCGGCTGGGTGCTCGGCCACACCATCGACGGCACCCAGGCCGAATACGTACGGGTGCCGTTCGCCGACCTGTCCGTGCACCCGTTGCCGGCCTCGGTCGACGGCCATGACGGCGTACTGCTCGCCGACATCTTCCCGACCGCCTATGAAGTCGGGGTGCTGAACGGCGGCGTACGGCCCGGAGACACCGTCGTCGTGGTCGGCGCGGGCCCCATAGGGCTCGCTGCCATCGTCGGTGCCGGCCTCTACAGCCCCGGAAGAATCATCGCCGTCGACCTCGCCGAATCCCGGCTGGCCGCCGCGCGCTCCCTGGGCGCGGATGCAACGGCGGGCGCGGCCGAGGAACCCGAACAACTCGTCGACGACCTCACCGAGGGTCTCGGCGCCGACGTCGTCATCGAGGCCGTCGGCGTGCCCGAAGCCTTCGAGATGTGCACCCGCATGGTCCGGCCCGGAGGCCGCGTCGCGAACATCGGCGTCCACGGCAGGCCGGCGACGCTCCATCTCGAAGATCTGTGGATCAAGGACATCACCATCACCACGGGGCTGGTCGACACGTACTCCACGCCCATGCTGCTGGGCATGCTGGCCGCCGGGCGACTGCCTTCGTCCGCGCTGATCACCCACCGCTTCGAGCTCGGGCAGATGGAGGAGGCCTACGACGTGTTCTCCCGTGCCGCGGACACCGGTGCGCTCAAGGTGTCGTTGGGAGGACCGCAGCACAACGAGATCATCGCCCCGGCTCAGCCATGAGCCCCGGTGAACGTGAGCGGTGCGCCCACCGTGGGGAGACCAGGTTTCCGGAACGTGCCCCCGTGACCGGAGCGGCCATGAGCACAGCATGTGCCTGGGACTTCAACGGCTACGACCCCAAGGCGGAGCGGACGATCGAAGCCCTGTGCACTCTCGGCAACGGCAGATTCGCCACCCGGGGCGCCGCGCCCGAGTCGCCTGCTGACGCGGTCCACTACCCCGGCACCTACGCGGCCGGGTGCTACGACCGCCTCTTCTCGGAGGTCGCGGGAGAGCGGGTCGGCAACGAGGATATGGTCAACCTGCCCGACTGGACGCGGCTGCGCTACCGCTGCCTGCCGGATGACGGACCGGCGGGGGACTGGCTCACCACCGATGACCCGAGTCTGCGGCGACACAAGGTCTCGCTCGATCTGCGAGGCGGCGTTCTCACTCGCCGTCTGTTCTTCCAGGACGGCCACGGTCGCCGGCTCGGCGTCACCCACACCAGACTCGTTCACATGGGCGACCCGTATCTCGCCGCCCAGAGAACCACCTTCCGCGGGTACGGCTGGAGCGGGGCCGTCGAGGTCGAGTCCGTCATCGACGGTGACGTCACCAACGGCGGTGTCGAGCGATACCGGGGGCTGGACGGACGCCATCTCACCGGTCACCGTGCCGGAGCCGAAGCGGACGGTGTGGCGTGGCTGTCCTGCCGGACCCGTTCGTCCCGGATCCGGATCGCCGTCGCCGTGCGAACGTCGTCGTGGCCGCTCGTCGCGGTGGGATCGAGCTGCACCGGGACCGGAACGGTCCAGAGATTCAGGCTGCCGGTCTCCCGCGGGCGTTCCGCCGCCGTCGTGAAGTGCGCCGCGCTGTACACATCGCTGGACCGCCCCTCGGGCGACCCCCTGCTGCTCGCTGTTGAGCACGCGTCGCACGCGGCGGCGTTCGAGGCACTGCTGGCCTTCCACCGCGCGGCCTGGGAACGCCTGTGGAGCCAGGGCGAACTGAAGGTACCCGGTGAATCGGGACGTATCCTTCGGCTCCACCTCTTCCACGTCCTCCAGACGCTGTCCCCGCACACGGCCGAACTGGACGTCGGAGTTCCCGCCAGGGGACTGCACGGCGAGGCGTACCGAGGGCATGTCTTCTGGGACGAGTTGTTCGTACTGCCCTGCCTCACCCTGCACTTCCCGGAAGTGGCACGGGGCCTTCTCATGTACCGCCACCGTCGCCTGCCCGCGGCCCGTGACGCGGCCCGCCGGGCGGGCTTGCGAGGAGCGATGTTCCCCTGGCAGAGCGGCAGTTCGGGCGCCGAGGAGACACAGACGTTGCACCTCAACCCCCGCTCGGGTCGCTGGCTCCCCGACCACTCGCACTTGCAGCGCCACGTCGGATCGGCCATCGCCTGGAACGTATGGCGGTACGGGCAGAGCACCGGCGACACCGGATTCGTCCAAGGGCCGGGGGCGGAGCTGCTGCTCGACATCGCCGGCTACTGGGGTGCCGTGGCCACGTACGACGCCGATCGCGAGCGCTACCGCATCCGCGGTGTGGTGGGCCCGGACGAGTACCACGACGCCTACCCCGGGGCCGCTGCTCCCGGGATCGACGACAACGCGTACACCAACGTGACCGCGGCCTGGGTGCTCGCACGCGCGCTTGAGGTGTTCGAGGGGCTCCCCGAGGCCCGTCGACGGGAGCTGGCCGAGCGACTCGGCCTGGACGACGGGACACTGAGCCGCTGGGAGGAGATCTCACGTCGGCTGTACGTGCCGTTCCACGGCGGTGTCATCAGCCAGTTCGAGGGCTACGGCGAGCTGGCCGAACTCGACTGGGACGCCTACCGCTCCCGTTACTGCGACATCCGTCGGCTCGACCGGATCCTTGAGTCCGAGGGGGACACGGTCAATCGCTATCAGGTGTCCAAGCAGGCCGACACACCCATGCTCGGCTATCTCTTCCGCCCGGCCGAGCTGCGGTCCCTGTTCGACCGTCTCGGATACCGGCTCGATGACGAGATGTGGCGCGCGACGGTCGGCTACTACCTGGATCGCACCAGTCATGGTTCGACCCTCAGCAGCCTGGTGCACGGCTGGGTGCTGGCCCGCGAGAGAGGCCCGGACGCGTGGCGGTACTGCGAGGAAGCCCTGCTCAGTGATGTGGCGGACGTGCAGGGTGGCACCACCGGCGAAGGCATCCACCTCGGCTCCATGGCCGGCACCCTCGATCTCGTCGAGCGGGGCGTTGCAGGTCTGGAAGCAGGTCCGGACGGACTCCGCGTCGACCCCATCCCGCTGAGGGAGGTGCCGCGCTGCACGTTCACGGTCTGTTACCGCGGACACAGGGGCATCCGGGTCCGGCTCCTGCCGGGCCGCCTGGCGATTCACGTGCCCCGCTCCCGACCGGCCGCCCCTCGGCCCGTGTGTCTGCCCGGCGAGCGGCTGGTGACCGTGGCCGCGGGGGAGCAGCACTGGTTCCGCCTGCCCCTGCGCTGACTCTCCTCCCAGGTCCGGCGCGGTCCGCCGGGTGATCGGACGTGCTCGACCGGCCCATGGCCTTCGTACGATCAGGGCCGGGCCGCAGTCCTCAGTCCTTCCCGGGCGTCAACAGCTCGCCGGGGTCGGTCACGACCACATCGGCGCCATGGCGGCGCAGTCCGGCCGAACTGCTTCGTCCGGCCGTGCGGTCCACTCCCACCACCAGGCCGAATCCGCCCCGCCGGCCGGCCTCGACCCCGGCCAGCGCGTCCTCCACCACAGCCGTGTCCTGGGCCGGAACACCCAGTCGCCGGGCCGCCTCCAGGAAGAGCGCCGGATCCGGTTTGCCCGCAAGGCCCAGTCGGCGTGCTTCGTTGCCGTCCACCACACTCCGGAAGAGGCCGATGACGCCTGCCGCGGTCATCAGCTCGGTCGCGTGGCGGGACGCCGAAACAGCGGCGCAGGGTATCCGCTCACGCCGCAGTGTGTGCAGCAGGCGGACGGTGCCGGGCCAGGCGGTGACACCGCGCGCACGCACGCTCGCGGTGAACAGTTCTTCCTTGCGGGCCGCGACGGCCCACACCGTGCCGGTGCCCGGCGCGTCGTCGGGATCGCCGAGCGGCAGGTCCAGCCCCCGGGAGGCCAGGAACCCCGCGGCTCCGTCCAGCCGGGACCGGCCGTCGACATGGCGGAGGTAGTCGTCCACCGGATCGAACGGGCGCTGCCCGCCCGCGGCCGAGAGACAGGCGTCGAAGGCGCCCTGCCAGGCTGCGGCATGGACCCGGGCGGAATCGATGACCACGCCGTCGGTATCGAAGACGACGGCCCGTTGTGAGCGCAGGCAGGCTGCTAGGGACGGTGTGCCGCTCATGACGGATCCCTTCGGCAGGGAGCCCTCTCCATGGCATCACGGCTCCGGGTCAGGGGCGCGCCGACCCCGCCTTCACCGAATTCCTGGTGAGGACCGGCATCGACTCGATCCCGGCGGCACCGGGCAGCTTCGCCGCGGTCAAGCAGCACGTGGCGGCTGCCGAACCGGACCCGCGAGCGGATGACCGGTCGGCCCCGTCCGGGATCCGGCAGGACGACGCCGTCATTCGTGGACGACGCCGTCATTGGTGAGCGATGACGGCGACGGGCGCGGTGGAGTGATGGAGGACCGCGTGAGCGATCGGACCGATATGGGTGCCGACCGAGGACCGGCGGACGCGACGGCCGACGACCATCAGACCCGCCTCGGAACCTGCCTCCAGGAGTTGCTCGGACGCGGGGCCGACCGTCACCTGTGCGTCCAGTTCGACAGCCGGGTACATCTCCCGCCAGGGCCTCAGCATGTCCTCCAGGCCGGTTCGCTTGCTCTGGGCGATCTGGGCATTGACTTCCGGGTTGTACGCGGCTCCGGACCCGGCCAGAGGAGGCAGCATCCAGCTGTGCAGCGCATGGAGTGCGCAGCCCCTCCGGGCTGCCTCGTCGAACGCGAAGGCGAGCAGGGCGTCGCATGGCCGACCGGTGTCGACGCCCACGACCACGCCGCGCTCCAGGTGCCGCCCCTGGGCGTGCGGCAGCGCGTCCTCGGTTGCGCGTACCAGGACAACGGGCTGCTCCACGGCATGGATGACGGCCATGCCGACGGAACCGAGGACGAAACCCCTGAGCGTGCCCAGTCCCCGGGACCCGAGCACCAGCATGCTCGCACCCGCTGCGGCCTGGGCCAGCGAGGCGGCCGGCCGACCGTCGAATGATTCGGCACTGATATCCAGTCGGGGGTATTTGTCCAGCAGTTCGTCGGAGGCTTCACGAAGGAGGGTCTGAGCACCCTGACGGCGCACCTCGGAACCGGCTGCGGGAACGATGAGGGGCGGAGACCATATTTCGGCATGGACGAGATGGAGGGGCGCACTGCGGAGGAGGGCTTCCCGCGCGGCCCAGTGGGCCGCCGCGACGCTTTCCCAGGACCCATCGAGGCCGACGGCAATACGTTGGTTCATGACGGCCCTCCTCGGGCAGGGGCTGCTTCGGGCCGGTGAAGAACTCTCGTACGCATCGGCCCTTCAGACCTTCTTCTGCTGCTGTCGGGTGTCCATGCGTACATCGTCGGGAAGATCGTCCTGCTCGTAATCGAGCCGATTGATCACGTCCACGACTCCGTCGACGCTCCGGCACAGACGCAGGACGACGGGGACGAGACTGTGCCGGATCACAGTGCCGCTGAGGGTCACGACACCATCGGCGACCTCGACGGTCAGCGACGAGGGACTCAGCCGCAGCGTGTGCGTCAGGACGTCTTCGAGGATCTCCTCCTGGATGGCGTGGTCCCTGCGCAGGAAGAGTTGCAGGAGGTCGCTGCGGCTCAGGACCCCGATCAGCCGGCCTTCGCTGTCGATGACGGGGAGCCTCTTGACCTTGTGCTTCTCCATGACGCGGGCGGCGCGGACAGCGCTCCACCCGGGAGCCGCGGTGATCGCCGGGTGACTCATGAGATCGACGGCGGTGTTCCCGGTGCCGTGCCGGCGGAGCAGGTCGGCCTCGGAGACGACGCCCACGGGGCATCCGTTCTCGTCCACGACGGGCACGGCGGTGATACCGAACTCGTCGAGGAGCCGGGCGATCTCCTTGAACGTGGTTCCGCGTCGGACGCTGACGGCCGTGGGCGTCATGAGGTCGGAGACGCTGCGATGCCTCATCGTCGCCCTCCGTTCACGCGGGAACTTCGGACTCGAACCGGGCTGAGACGTCCACGACTCCCGGCACGGTGCGCGCGACACGCACCAGCACGTCACCGAGTGACGGGTCGGGAACGGTGCCGTTCAGACGGACGATGCCGTCGGACACATGGACGTACACGGTCGCGGAGCCCGCTGGGATCAGCTGAGTCGTGATCAGCTCGCGCAGCTCCTGGGCGATGTCCCCGTCCGGACGGAGGTAGATCTTGAGCAGGTCACCCCGGCTGACCACACCCACGAGACGTCGGTCGTCGTCGACGACCGGCAGCCGCTTGAGGTGGCCGCGGGCCATCAGCCGGGCGGCCCCCGGTATACCCGCGTTCCGAGGCACCGTCACGGCGGGGACGGTCATCAGCTGACCTGCGGTGACGGCGCGGGACTCGTCCCCGCCCTGCGCCTTGAGCAGAAGGTCCGCTTCGGAGACCACGCCGACGACTCGTCCCTCGTCGGACACGACGGGCAGAGCGCTGATCCGCCATCGCCGCATGGCCTCCACGATGTCCTTGAACGGCGCTCCGCGGTTGACCGGGATGACGGCGTGCGTCATCACGTCGTCGACGGTACGCAGATGCTTCATGGTTCCTCCAGCAGCATGACGCCCTGTACCCCCGAGCGTCGGCGTCGTCGACGTCCGGCGGTAGGACCATCCGGGGTCTGCCGGGGACTGCTCGGCCCTGTCGCCCTGGCGCGAGCGGTGCTTCGCGAAGGTGGCCGGAGGACATGGGAGCGGATGATGCGGGCTTCGACACATGGCGTGAACACTCAGGGTTTGCCGTCGTCAGGCACATGATCGGGATCCGGCGGCAGATCGTCCACGGCGTATCCGAGGGACCGGTCGACACTGACGACACCGTCGACGGAGAGGCACAGGCGTTCGATGACCGGAATGGTTGAGCGTTCCTCAACCGTGCCGCTCAGGGTGACGACTCCTTCCTGAACGGTCACTGTCACGCCTCCCGGTGTCATCCGGAGAGTGCGGCCCAGTACTTCGTCGACGATTTCCTCGTGTATGGCGTCGTCGCGGCGGAGCATGGGGCGCAGCAGATCCGAGCGGCTGACGATGCCCACGAGCGTGCCCGTGTCATCGATCACCGGAAGGCGTTTCACGCCCCGCTCGCTCAGGAAGCGCGCTGTCTCGACGATGCCCCACGAGGGCCGGGCCGTCAGTACGGGAGTGGACATGAGATCAGCGGCGGTGCGGGCGTCCATGGTGCGGTGGTTCACGGCCGCCGTGCCGCGTAGTTGGTCACGGCCCTCTGCTTCCGGCAGGTCGGCCTCCGAGACGATGCCGATGGGGTGGTGGTGAGTGTCCACGACGGGCAGGGCCGAGACGTCGTTGTAAGCAAGGCTCCAGGCGACCGTCTTGAGTGATGCTTCGGGGCTGGCCGTGGCCACCTCCCGGGTCATGACTTCGGCAACAGTGCGGTGCGTCATGGTCCGATTTCCCTTTCGTGCAGGGGAGTCGGTCGTGGGGAGCCACGTCATACGGGACGCCGCCCACGACCGGTGACGGGGTACACGCCTGCCACGGCCCGGACGAGTCGACGGCCAATGCACCATGACGGGCGGCGATGGCAGCGGCGCGGCCTCACCGCTCGGCGGGCGGACCGTGCGTGGCCCCTTGGAAGGAGGCGGGTACGGGGCCGTCCACGGGCGCGGTCACATGACTCACGACCGCGACCACCCCGTCGAGTTGTTCGGCGAGGTAGGCCAGGATCGCGATCTGGCTGCGGCTCTTCAGCCGGCCTTCCAGGGTGACAACACCGTCGACGACGTGAACCGTGACCGAGTCGGATCCGAGCCCCATGGTGTTCACCAGCACGTCCTGGATGATGCGTCGTCGTATCTCCGCGTCGGGTCGCAGGAACAGACGCAGCAGGTCCCGGCGGGTGACGATGCCGACAAGCCTGTCCTCGTCGTCCACGACCGGAAGTCTCTCCACGCCACTGCGCGCCATCAGCCGAGCGGCCTCCGGTGCGCTCTCCTCCGCGTGGACAGTCACTGCCGGCGTCGACATGATCTCGGCAGCGGTGCATTCCGCTCCGGACGGGGCCGTGGTGCCGGCATCCGGATGACCCGCTGCCTGCCGGCTCAGCAGATCGCTCTCGGAGACGACACCGACAACCCGGTCCTCGTCGTCGAGCACGGGCATTCCACTGATGTCGTGCTGGGCGAGCAGCTTCGCGACCTCCTTGAAGGAGGTGAGCGAGATGACCGAGACGACGTCGTCGGTCATCAGGTCTCCTACTTTGATGTGCTTCATGGGCGGCACCCCCTGCCGTCTCACAGCGATTCACCCGGACGCCATGCCGGAGGTTGTTCAGTAACCACGATCCTTCGGGCCGCACAGAGGCAGGAGGGCCGAACGGGGCGTGGCCGGGACCGGTCGGACCCGGTTCAAGCGTCCGGTGATGGACACCGACGAACGCCGTGAGACGGTCATAGGTATCGACCCGGCCGGAAACCACCACCTGGCGTTGGCCTGGGCAGCCGATGAGGCGTGTCGACGCAGGCCGGACCTCCGGCTCGTCGTAGCCGTTCCTCCATCGCACGACTGGCGCGCGGGTGATGACCGGCCAGGCAGGAAGGCCAATGCTTCGAGCCGGGGCGGACGCTCTTCGGGCGGGGCCGACTGGGTCCGGGCGCGCCATCCGCGACCGCGGCCGGTCACCGATCCGTTCGACGGTTTCCCGGCGGTCGTGATCGGGGGACTGTCTACGAGAGCCCGCAAGGTCGTTCTCGGATCCCGCCATCTGAGCCGTGCCGCGGAGTACTTCAGCGCCGGCTCCCTCGTCGTCCCTGTCACGGCCCAGGCGCGCTGCCCGTGGTGGTTGTGGAGGCGCGGAGCAGATCACCCAGCCGCCGGCCTTGCATGGTGGTGGGAATCGACGGCAGTGCGTCCTCGGAGGCGGCGCTGGGACTGGCGTTCGAGGAGGCCGACCTCCGCGGAGCAGCGCTCCGTGCGGTTTCGGTGTGGCAGCCGTCCGTATTCATGCTCCACGGCGGGAAGGGCGCCGTGCAGGCTCAGCGACGCATGCTCTCCGAGACGATGGCGGGCTGGTCACCGTGGTACCCGGACGTGCCTCCCGGAAAATTCAGGCAAGATCCATGCGGACGTCCACGACACCTTCGACCGCGCGAATGGCCCGGGCCAGAAGCGGCACCAGAGAACGGTCCCGGAGAGGCCCTTGAACAGTGACGACACCGTCCAGAACAGTGAATTCCACCCGGTCCGGGGGAGACAGTTCGGCGAGCACAGCAGATCGGATCTCCTCGTCGATCTCCTCGTCCGGGCGCAGGAACACCTTCAACAGGTCGCTGCGGCTCACAACGCCCTCCAGCATGCCGAGATCGTTCACGACGGGCAGTCGTTTCACTCGCTTGCGCACCATGATGCGGGCGGCCTCGGCGAGCGTGGCGTCGGGGTGGACGGTGACGGCCGGACTCGACATCAGATCCCCGGCCAGTACGGCGTCGGCCTTGGACGCCTCCTCGAGCTGGCCGGGCAGCTTCGGGTCGTCCTGCCGGAACTCCTCCTTCGGCAGCAGGTCCGCCTCGGAGACGACCCCGACGACGCGGCCCTCGCCTTCGAGGATCGGCACCGCGCTGACTTTCCATTGGTGCATCAGCTCGACGATCTCCTTGTACGAGGCCTCGCGGCCGATGGCCACGGCCGTGTGAGTCATGACGTCGCTGACGGTGTACGGGGATGCAGCCATGGGGTGCTCCTCGGGCGTGACTCCTGGGTGGTGGCACGACGGCGTACTCACACGGACCCGGCGCCGTCATGAGGGGCGCAGAGATCGCGCGGATGGATCCGAGTGGCCTCCAACCGGTGGACGGGCGGGACCTGCCCGATCCGATGGCCGAACCGAAGGTGGGATCCGCGTCCATCATCCATGCGTACGGTCTCCGCAAGGAACTCATGGGTTCAGACAGCGTCACCGCTTCTGTTCCGAGGCGCCGGCTGCAGGGCCTGAACAGCCGGACCCGTCGCGTCGACCCTCCAGGGCTGGTGCCCGACTCCCTCCACTATCGGCCCCCCGCACCTCGTGGGCCAACCGGATGCCGGGGCGTACCGGCGCAGCCGGTCCCCTCTGTCGCGCCGGCTCGCGCCGGGGACTGGAGCCGGCGTCTGCGGGCACCCCGCCCGGTGAGGAATGCGGGCGGCTGTCATGTGTCCTGGCCGACGCGAGTCTGTGCGCCTTCGGGCATCGGATCCCACCCGCCGTACGCAGCCTCGTCCGGGCCTACGGCGACCGCTACTGCGGATGGCCGGGCTCATCTCGCGGCGGCCCCCTGGCGTCACCGTTCTCATCGTGTCGCCGTACTCAAACCGCCAGGCACGGCGTGCCGCTGCGGGAGGAGGGAAGCACAATGCCGTGGGGCCGAGTGGGCCGTTCCTCGGAGTCCATCGGCCCCGAAGACGAGCCCGGTCGGCCCGACCGTGGGCGTCTGGTTCCTGATCCGCTCGACATATCACCACTTCCGACCAGCACTCCCCGAAGGCGAGTCACATGCATCATCGGACCGTTGCAGAGCTCATGACCCGGGACGTCGTTCGGGCGCGGCGTGACCTGCCGTTCAAGGAGATCGTCAAACTGTTGGCGGAGAACGATGTCACCGCAGTGCCCGTGGTGGACGAACTGGACCGGCCCATGGGCATCGTGTCCGAGGCCGACCTGCTGCGCAAGTCCGCCGACCTGACCGACCCGACCGGGCGGACACCGATTCCGCATCTGGAGGCGTGGGAGCGGGCCAAGGCCGAAGGGGCCAGGGCCGAGGAACTGATGTCGGCTCCCGCCGTGTGCGCGCGTCCGGAGTGGACCGTGGTCGAGGCGGCCCGCCTCATGGAAGTGCAGGACGTGAAACGTCTGCCCGTTGTGGACGAGACGGACAAGCTGCTGGGCATTGTCAGCCGCAGAGACCTGCTACGGGTCTTCCTGCGCCGCGATGATGCTATCCGTGAGGAAATCAACCGGGATCTGTTGCAGCAGACGATGGGCCTCGCTCCCTCGGCGGTGACGGTCGAGGTCAGGCATGGGGAGGTGGCCCTCAGAGGATCCGTCGAGTTCAAGAGCCTGATTCCCATCATCGAACGGTTGTGCAGAAGTGTCGACGGTGTGGTGTCCGTCACCGAGCACCTGGTCTACCGGACCGACGACGTACCGAGTTCACCCACCAACACGTGAGATACCGTGCCGCCGTTGTCCGGCCACACGGCCGGCGACCGTGCTCATGCCTGCACAACACACAAGCGGTGCTCCAGGGATACCACCCGGGCCTTCCCCTCATCGGGAGCCTGGTCGCCGACGATGCCGAGCGCCACACCGCGGTACGGCTGCCGCCGTGACCTGGCCATCGACCTTCCCCCAGCGAGTGCTCACACGGTGGCTCACCCACTCTTGGCTGGCATGCGTACGGGACACGAAGAACCCACACTGGTTTGAGGGGGAGCGATTCGGGGCGTGCCCGGATCTATGGGCTCTGCCCGCGTAGATCCTCGGGCTGGAAGGAGACGGCCATGACCATTGCACGGGAGATCATGCACGCCGATGCAACCTGCATCCAGGAGAACGAGACGCTGGAAATCGCGGCGCGCCGGATGAGTGAGCTGGACGTCGGAGCGCTCCCGGTCTGCGGGCCGGACGACAGGCTTCACGGCATCGTCACCGACCGCGACATCGTGGTGAAGTGTCTGGCCAAGGGCAAGGACCCGAAGACCATGACCGCGGGCATGCTCGAGCAGGGCAAACCGATCACCATTGACGCCGGGGCCGACACGGATGACGTTCTGCGTGCCATGGAGGAGCACAAGATCCGGCGGCTGCCGGTCATCGAGAACCATCGTCTGGTCGGCGTGATCAGCGAGGCGGACCTCGCGCGTCGCCTGCCGGAGGAGCAGGTGGGCCACTTCGTCGAGGTCATTTGCGCCGCGAAGTGAGCAGCGGTGGCAACAGTCGGATGCTGCCTGACGAGACGGCCCTCGGACAGCGCATGGGTGATGGCTGCTGTGGTTTTCGCATTGTCGTCGGGTGGTGGCTGTTGGTGATCCCTGCGGTATGCCGGTGGATGCGGTATGCGGAGGGTGGGGGGGGGCCTGGCTGCTGAGCGGCGGGTGTTTCGTGAACAGGAGCGGCTGGAGGCCGGCAGGCGGTTCGCGGCGGGTGAGAAGCCTGCGGTGATCGCGAAAGAGTTGCGGGTGAGCGTGCGTTCGGTGGAGCGCCGGCGTCGGGCTTGGAGGGAGGGCGGTCCCAGGCCCTGCGTTCCGCTGGGCCGGCGAAGGTGCCGAGGATCTCGGATACCCGGTTTTGTGGTGCTGGAGGAGAAACTGGGCAAGGGTCGGGCCGGCCATGGCTTCGAAGATCAGCGCTGGACCTGGGGCCAGTTCGAGCGGTGATCGCCCGCCGTTTCGGGGTGAGTGTGTCGGTGGCGACGGTGTGGCGGCTGCTGAAAAGGCATGGCTGGTCCTGGCAGGCTCCGGCTCGCAGGGTTCTGGAACGGGACGAACAAGCAGTGGAGTTGGAGCCCGCTCTCGACAGCGGCCTTGTCGGGGAAGTGCTTGTGCAAGGAAGGCGCCCGGATGCCGACTCGCTCGGCGATGCGCCGCATCGACAACGCATCCGGCCCTTCGGCGTCGAGCAGTTCCCGGGCTGCGGCCGTGATCTGCTGCGAGCGGTCAGCCACCGTGGGCCGTCCGAACGATGACGATGCCGGCGGGCCGCACAGATCCGGAAGCCGGTATCCGAACGGTGGACCGGACCGGGGGGCCAGCGAGGAACACACGGCGGCGACGGCTGGCAGTTGGTGCTCATCCCCGGACCCGCCATCGACCCGGAAAGGAGCGCTGGCGTCTCCCATGCACTCCGGAAGGGCTGGGTCGGGACCCTGCTGTACGGGGTCTTGCTGGCTGTGGCGGTTTTCACCGCGGCTCTCACGTTGCGACCGACCTGACTGGCCATCCAGCTCAACTGCGACCCGCACCGCCCAGGGCGCCCCGAATAGCGGAAACGCTAAGCAGCACGCAACAGCACCGAGACCGCAAACAGGCCCTGGGCCCACACCCGGATGATCTGAGTGACACAGCGGGAGGCGCCGATCCGTTGGGCGAGGACGGGGGCGTCGTGGGCGGTGGCGGCGGCACACTCGATGCGCCGCGCGGCTGGATACTGCCCGCCTCTGGCGGGGTCCGGGTCCGCGTACAACTCGGAGGCAACTCCTGCAGGCAGGCTCCGAAGCAGGGCTCGTAGTCGTCGGCCGCCGCATCCGCCGTTCCTTGATCGGTACGCATATCGGACCGATCACTCATGAGATCCTCCGTCACTCCCACACGCCCGTCGCCGTCGTCGCTCACGAATAGGGTTCCGCAGCGCCGGAGCGCCGCACCCCGAAGCCCGGCTCCTGCCTGCAGCCGTACATCGTCTGTGCGATCCTCCGCTCGGGTGAAAGCTGCGGTCACGCCCTCCGCCTCGATCCTTGTCAAGCCATGACCACCGAGAATCAGCCCTCCGCCGGCGATGCGGCCACGATCACGGAGTGCATGGTGGATGGATCCTTCTCACTGATTCTGCTCTTTCTCTTCCTCTGGGGTCTGTACTCACAGCGGCTGGCACGCATCGAACTCACCGCCCCCGTAGCGTTCGTGCTGCTGGGGCTGCTGCTGACCGAAGGGCTCGGCGTACTGGACCTGGCCCCCTCACCCGGGACAGTACGAACGCTCGCCGAGGTCACACTGACCTGGGTGCTCTTCACCGACGCCGCACGGTTGTCCTTCCAGGCTCTGCGCCCGGAGCTGGGTCTGTACGTGCGACTTCTGTTGCTCGGTCTGCCGATGTGCATCGGCCTCGGCACCCTTCTGGCCATGGGCCTGCTCCCCGAAGTGTCGGGCTGGTCTGCGCTGTTCGTCGGCGCCGCGCTGGCTCCGACGGACGCCGCGCTCGGCGCCACGATGATGGTCAATCCAGTGGTGCCCGGGAGGATCCGGCGGCTCATCAACGTCGAGAGCGGTCTGAACGACGGCATCGCCACCCCGTTCGTCGTGCTCGCCCTCGCCGGAGTCGCCGCGGCCGGAAGTACGTCGAGCACCCATGCTTCCGGAAGCGCCCTGGTGGAAATCGCCATCGGCCTGGTCTACGGCACGGTGCTCGGGCTGACAGCCGGGTGGCTGATGCGTTCCGCCCTGCGCAGAGGCTGGGCCACCGAGGCTGTCGCAGGGTCGGGCGTCCTGGCGCTGGCCCTCCTGGGCTACACCTCGGCCATCGCGATCGGCGGCAACGGCTTCATCGCCGCCTTCACCGCCGGTCTGGCTTTCGGATCGATGCAGGGCGCCCCGCAGCGCGTGCTGTTGTTCGTCGAACAGTCCGCTTCACTGCTTTCCGTACTGGTTTGGCTGCTCTTCGGCGCCGTACTGGTGCCGGCCGCCGTCGCCCACCTCACCTGGCAGGCGGTGCTCTACGCGGTGCTGAGCCTGACGGCGGTACGCATGGTGCCCGTAGCCGTGTCCTTGATGGGAAGCGGTCTGGACAGTAGAACCGTCCTGTTCGTGGGCTGGTTCGGCCCACGCGGGCTGGCATCAGTCATCTTCGGTCTGCTGGCAATCGAGGAACTGGACCCGTCGGCCTCGCGGACGATCGTCCCGGTGGTCGCCTGCACCGTGCTGCTCAGTGTCCTCGTGCACGGCATCACATCCGCTCCACTCGCACGACGCTATGGAAGAGCGTCAAGGATCACCGGCGCGACTCCCGCAGGCCCGGCCATGGACGAACTGCCCATCCGAGGCATGGTGGCGGGCACTTCCCCTGATCACACACCATGATTCTCCGCTGGGTCTCACGACTCGCCTCGTCCGCTGGTCGTGGTTCTCTTCACGGGGATGGTGCGTGTGGTCTCGGCCGCCTCGGGCTCCATCACCACCCGCACAGTGAAGATTCCGACCGTATTCGTAGTCTGCCTCGACTCCGCCGGACGGAATCCGGGCCGGGAGGCGCACGGTGTGGTGGAAAGAGCCGTAGCGGAACTCCCCTGCTTCACCTCGAACGCCGAGTGGTCTTCGGCGGCTGCGGACGGCAGGGCAGCCGCAGTGGCAGGCGCGGACTGCTGCACGGGTACCGGCTGCGGTCCGACTACGGCCTGCGCGCCTCCCAAGCGCTGGGCTGGCTCACGGCGGCGATGGCAAGCGCTTCGAGAAAGCCCTGAACAGCACCGTCAACTCGGCCGAATTCCTCCTCCGGCCAGGACCTGACCACCGCCGGCACCTGCATCGAGATGACCTTCAGCCTCACCGAACCCGTCCTCCTGGGCCTGGCCGCCCTCGCCATCCGCAACCGTGTCAAACGCTGACCTCGGTGCTCCCCGACCGGGAACCCGTGCGGCTGCGTGCTTGAGAGCGGCGTCGAGGAGGCGGCGCAGGTGTGCCGGTGTCGGCGCGACGGCGGTGACGAGCAGTGCCGGCCCATCGGCGAGAGGGGTGAGGGCGGCGCACCCCTCCTCGGGGGTGTCGCCGATGAGCAACGGCTTGTGA
>NZ_JBEXPH010000024.1:0-67750 GCF_040611955.1 Streptomyces sp. NPDC006510
GGTGTAGCCGGCCGGCCCGGCGGCGGCGCCCGGCGCTACGCGTCGTCGCCGGGCCGTTGTACGTACCGCAGGACGCCCCACATGCTTCGCTCATGTGCGGCGTCCTGCGTCGTGTCCGGGCCCGGCGCGGCGCTCTCGCGGCAGTCGGCCAGCTCCTTGTGCAGGGCCTGAGGGGCGATGCCCGAGCCGATCAGCACCAGCTGGGTGCGGCGTGGTTCGTCGTGCTTCCAGGGCTGCGGGTCGAACCGCAGGAACCTGCCGACCGCGTGCAGGACGTACTTGTTGGCCCGGTCGCCCACGCCGAAGTCGACGAACCCCTTGATCCGGTAGAGGCCCTGCGGCCGGGAGTCGAGGAAGTCCATCAGCCGGCGGGGGTTCATGGGCACGTCCGCGGTGAAGGACACGCTGTCGTACGCGGCGTGGAGGTGGTGCGCGTGCCCGGCTTCGCCCTCCGCACCGTTCCACTCCGCCTGGAGCAGATCCTCGAAGGTGAGCTGACGCGCCTTCTCCTCGCTGTCCGGCCGCAGTGCCGGGTCGAAGAGCAGCTCGGGGTCGATGCGTCCGTACGTGGCACGGATGACGGCCGCCGCGCCGCCGGCGGTGGCACCTGCCGCGGCGATGACATCGCCGATGCGGGTCAGTTCCTCGCTCCCGACCCGGTCGGTCTTGTTCAGCACGACGAGATCGGCGACGGCGAGATGGCGGTCGATCTCCGGGTGACGGTCCCGGGTGGCGTCGAACTCGGCGGCGTCGACGACCTCCACCAGTCCCCCGTACACGATGCGCGGATTGTCGCTGGCCAGGAGCATGCGTACGAGTTCCTGCGGCTCGGCCAGTCCGCTGGCCTCGATGACGATCACGTCGAGGCGGGCGGCGGGCCTGGTCAGCGTCTCCAGGAAGGTGTCGAGTTCGCCGGCGTCGACCGCGCAGCACAGGCAGCCGTTGCCCAGCGAGACCGTGGAGCCGACCTGGCCCGAGACCGTCATGGCGTCGATCTCGATGGCGCCGAAGTCGTTGACGATCACGCCGATCCGGTTTCCCGCACGGTTGCGGAGGAGGTGGTTGAGCAGTGTCGTCTTGCCCGACCCCAGGAACCCCGCAAGGACGATGACCGGGATCTGCTGCTTGCGGGGCGGGGACGACGGGTTCAACGGGGACCTCTCTCGGGGACCTCAGGGCACGGGGACCGGCTGCGGCGGGGGCGTACCGACGTAGCGGGCCGCCGGGCGGATGATCTTCGAGTCCTCCGCCTGCTCCAGGATATTGGCGCTCCAGCCGACCACTCTCGCCGCGCAGAACGTCGACGTGAACATCTCGCGCGGCAGCCCGCACAGCTCCATGACGACTCCGGCGTAGAACTCCACGTTGGTGTGCAGCTCCCGGCCCGGCTTGAGCTCGGCGAGGATCGCCTCGACCTGGTGCTCGACCTCGACGGCGAGGTCGACGAGCGGGCCGCCGAAGCCCTGGGCGATGCCCCGCAGCATCCGTGAGCGGGGGTCCTCGGTGCGGTAGACGGGGTGTCCGAAGCCCATGATCCGCTCGCCCGCGAGTACCCGTTCGCGGATCCAGCCGTCGATGCGGTCGGGGGTGCCGATGGCGTCCAGGGTGTCGAGTGCCCGGCTGGGTGCTCCGCCGTGCAGCGGTCCGGAGAGCGCGCCGACGGCCGCCACCAGGCAGGCCGCCACGTCGGCGCCGGTGGAGGCGACGACGCGGCCGGTGAACGTCGAGGCGTTGAAACCGTGGTCGATGGTGGAGATCAGGTACTGCTCCACGGCCCTGACGCGTGCGGGGTCGGGCACGGAGCCGGTCAGCATGTAGAGGTAATTGGCCGCATGGGGCAGGTCGTCGCGCGGCTCGACCGGTTCGAGGCCATGGCCGAGCCGGTGCAGGGCGGTGAGCACGGTGGGGACGGCGGCGCAGGCAGTCAGTGCGTCGGCGCGGCGCCGGTCGGCGTCGATGTCGTACACCGGCCGGAAGCCGGCCGAGGCTCCGAGCAGCGAGAGGGCGGTACGCAGACCGGCCAGGGGCCCGGAGACGGCACCCGCGCGCGCGATGGCGGGCAGCGCCTCGTGCACCTCGGCGGGCAGCCGGCGCAGAGCGGCGGTACGGGCGGCGAATTGGGCACGGGCCGCGGCGTCGGGCAGCGTGCCCTCGAACATCAGGTACCAGACGTCCTCGAAGCTGCGGGTCTGTGCCAGTTCGATGGCCGAGTACTGCCGGTAGTGGTAGAAGCCCTCGCGTCCTCGGACATCGCCGAGGGCCGTGTCGGTGACGACGACACCTGCGAGTCCTCGGGGTACATCGAGCGGGGTTCCGCTGGTCATGGTCGGCATCTCTTCCTCCGTGAGCGTCCCTGCGGGTCTCATTAATATTGATTTCGACCTTCCATGATTGACTTGAATCCTGTCAACATTGATTCAATCAACATGGATACGGTTGCGACATGAAGGATCAAGCAACACCCGGCAACGGTCCGGAGGCGACGGCTCCGCGACGGCTCAGCACCCGGGAGACGGCCGAGCGGCTCGGGGTGAAGCCCGAGACGGTGTACGCGTACGTCAGCCGGGGCCAGCTGAGCAGCAGGCGCGCTCCGGGCGGACGGGGCAGCACCTTCGACGCCGCGGAGGTCGATGCGCTGGCCCACAGCACGGGCCGCAGGACTCCCTCCCCCGCCGCCGGTGACCTGGTCTTCCGTACCGGCATCACGCTGATCGAGGACGACCACTATTACTTCCGTGGTGTCGACGCGACCGAGCTGGCCCGGCAGTACGCCTACGAGGAGGTCGCCGAGTGGCTCTGGACCGGCGAGCTGCGGCCCGGTGTCCGCTTCACGGCACCGGCCGAGGCGCTGTCCGCGGCGCGCCGGGCGGTCGACGCGCTGCCCGCGCACAGCGGGTCGACGGACCGGTTGCGGGTGGCGGTGGCCGCCGCGGCGACGGCCGATCCGCTCCGTTTCGACCTCTCGCGCGAGGCGGTGCTCGCCGGCGCGCGGAACCTTGTTCCGACCCTGGTCGGTGCACTGCCCATGGTCGGAACCGCACCGCCGGCGGCCGGGGAAACCGAGGGACGGGCGGCGGCGAACGGCGCCGGACTGGCCCGGCAGCTGTGGCCGAAGCTCACCGCCTGGCCGGCCGACGAACCGTTTCTCGCCGCACTGGACACCGCCCTCGTCCTCCTGATCGACCACGATCTCGCGGCTTCGACACTGGCCGCCAGGGTCGCCGCATCCGCCCGCGCCCATCCGTACGCGGTGGTCTCCGCGGGTCTCGGAGTCCTGGAGGGCCCGCTGCACGGAGCGGCGAGCGGGCTGGCGCACCGGATGCTGACCGAGGTCCTGGAGCGGGGCAGCGCGGTCCCGGTGGTCGCGGACCATCTCCGTACCGGACGCAGAGTGCCCGGACTCGGCCACCGTCTCTACACCGCGGAGGATCCTCGGGCGCGTGCGCTGTTCACCCTGCTCGCGGAGGTGCCGCAGGCGGCCGGGGCGCTCGCCGCGGCGCGCGACGTGGTCGCCACGACGGCCCGGCACGCTCCCCTGCACGCCAATGTCGACCTGGCGCTCGCCGTGCTCTCGGTCTCCTGCGGCATGTCCGCCGAGGCCGGCGAGACGGTGTTCGCGGTGTCCCGCACGGCCGGCTGGATCGCCCATGCCCTGGAGGAGTACGGAGAACGGCCCCTGCGGATGCGGCCCAGCGGCCAGTACGGCGGCCCCCGTCCGCCTCAGCCGCTGCCCACCGCCACGGGTGAACCACCGCAATAGACGGCTCGCACGAGGCGCAGTCGCGATGGCCGGCCCGGTGCGGTTCATGGGGACCGAGTCGTCGGCGGGCACCGGAGGCCGCAGGGATGTGGAGCGCCGGAAGTCGACGCATTACGAGGGGAATTTCAGAAAGCACCGGAATGCCCTTTACCGTTCATACGATGAGCGCCCCACCGCCCACCGCCAGGAGAGCACGCCGGCTCGGCTGGCCGCAGCGGGTCTTCTCCCAGGTCCTGCTGATGCAACTGGCCATCGCCACCGGCGTCACCGTGCTCGCCACCGGCCTCTTCCTGGCGCCCCTCAGCGCCCAGCTCGACGACCAGGCGATGCGCCGTGCCCTGGCCATCGCGCAGAGCACGGCGGCCCAGCCGCAGATCACCGATTCGCTGCTCGCCACGGACCCGTCCCCCACCGGACCCGTGCAGTCCGCGGCCGAGCGGGTCAGGCGCGCCACCGGCGCCGAGTACGTCGTCGTCATGGACCGGCGCGGGGTGCGCTGGTCGCACACCGACGCCGACGAGGTCGGCAAGGTGGTCTCCACCGACCCGAGCGACGCGCTCGCGGGCCGGAACGTCATGGAGATCGACAGCGGGACGCTCGGCCGCTCGGCCCGCGGGAAGGTGCCGCTGCGCGATGAGGCGCAGCACATCGTGGGCGCCGTCTCCGTCGGTATCGCGTACGACAGTGTCCGCGCCCGGCTCC
Organism: Streptomyces sp. NPDC006510; assembly: GCF_040611955.1. NCBI lineage: Bacteria > Bacillati > Actinomycetota > Actinomycetes > Kitasatosporales > Streptomycetaceae > Streptomyces > Streptomyces sp. NPDC006510. Next base: position 4,463 of record NZ_JBEXPH010000024.1, read on the forward strand.
TCGCCGCGATCCCCGGGCTGTTCGCCTACGCGGGCGGTGCGCTCGCCGTCGGGGCACTGGCCGCCTATCTGATCTCCCGGCGTCTCCAGCGGCAGACCCATGACCTGGCGTTCTCCGACATCTCCGCGCTGCTGACCGAGCGCGAGGCGATGCTGCACGGGATCAGGGAAGGAGTCGTCGCGCTCGACCGGACGGGCCGGATACGGCTGCTGAACGACGAGGCGCAACGGCTGCTCGGGCTCGGCCCCGACGCGGCGGGCCGCCCGCTGGACAGCGTGCTCGGCGCGGGACGGACGGCCGATGTGCTGGCGGGCCGGGTGCTCGGCGACGATCTGCTGACGGTGCAGGGCAACCGGGTTCTGCTCGCCAACCGGATGCCGACGGACGACGGCGGTGCCGTCGCCACCCTCCGCGACCGCACCGAACTCGAACGCCTCGGCCGCGAGCTCGACTCGACGCGCGGCCTGATCGACGCGCTGCGGGCCCAGGACCACGAGCACGCGAACCGGATGCACACGCTCCTGGGACTGCTGGAACTGGACATGCACGAGGACGCCATGGAGTACGTCACCGAGGTCGTGGGCGTCCACCGGGCGACCGCCGAGCAGGTCACCGAGAAGGTGCACGATCCGCTGCTGGCCGCACTCCTGGTCGGCAAGGCGACCGTGGCGGCGGAGCGCGGTGTCGCCCTGCGCATGGCCCCGGGGACGCTGCTCCCGGACCGGCTGGTGGACCCTCGCGGGCTGGTCACGGTCGTCGGCAACCTCGTGGACAACGCACTGGACGCGGCGGCCGGAGCGGACGGCGCTCTGGTCGAAGTGGGCCTGCGCGCCGAGGGTCGTACGGTGGTGCTGCGAGTCCGCGACAGCGGCCCCGGGGTTCCGCCCGAACAACGCGAATCGATCTTCACGGAGGGCTGGTCGACGAAGGAACTCCCGGCGCACGGCAAGCGCGGCCTGGGCCTCGCCCTGGTGCGGCGGCTGGCGGAACGGCAGGGTGGCAGCGTCACCGTCGACGGAGCCGCGGACGGCGGCGCCGAGTTCACCGTCGTGCTGCCGGAGGCCCTTGCCGACACGGACCTGACGGAACCGGGCCTGGCGGAAGCGGACCTGACGGAAGCAGAAGTGCCTGAATCCGACGTGACTGGACCGTCAACGACCGAACCAGGGACTGCCGGACCGGAAATGACCGCATCGAATACCGGCATCACGGGAGAAACACAGTGATCGAAGTCCTGGTCGTGGACGACGACATCCGGGTCGCGAAGGTCAATGCGGCCTATGTCTCCAGGGTGCCGGGATTCCGGGTGACCGCCCAGGCGCACTCCGCCGCCGAAGCCCTCGCCACGATCGAGAGCCGGCGCGTGGACCTGGTGCTGCTGGACCACTACATGCCCGACCGCAACGGCCTGGCCATGGTGCGGGAGCTGCGCAGGCTCGGCCACCACACCGACGTGATCATGGTGACGGCGGCGCGCGATGTCGCCACTGTGCAGGAGGCCATGCGACACGGCGCCCTTCAGTACCTGGTGAAGCCGTTCGCGTACTCGGGGCTGCGCACCAAGCTGGAGGCGTACGCGGCGCTGCGCCACACGCTGGAACGCGGTGGCGAGGCCGAGCAGGGTGAGGTGGACCGGCTCTTCGGCGCCCTGTGGGCGGCCGGCGAGCCCGATCTGCCCAAGGGGCACTCGCCGACCACGGCGGAACTGGTCAGGCAGGCGCTCCGGACCGCGGACGGGCCGCTCTCCGCGCAGGAGATCGCGGAGAGCGCCGGCATGAGCAGACAGACCGCCCAGCGCTATCTGAAGCTGCTGGAACGAACCGGCAGGGTGCGACTGACGCTGCGGTACGGCGAGACGGGCCGCCCGGAACACCGCTACACCTGGTCCACCGGCACACAGGCCTGACCGCTTCTCCGGACCCGTCCGTATGGTGCGGTGTGGTGCGGTGGCGTGGGGCTATACCGCACCTGCCCCGGTCAGTGCGCGGACCTCGGTCTCCGCGTGCTTGGCTTCGTCGGGCGGATCGGTCGAGGTGACCGTTCCGACCCAGCCGGCCAGGAAGCCCAGGGGGATGGAGACCAGCCCGGGGTTCTCCAGCGGGAAAAGCTGGAAGTCGACGCCGGGGAAGAGCGAGGTGGGGCTGCCGGAGACAACCGGGGAGAGCAGCACGAGCAGCACGGCGGGGATCAGCCCGCCGTAGACGGACCAGACCGCGCCCCGGGTGGTGAAGTTCCGCCAGAACAGGGAGTACAGGAGCACCGGAAGGTTGGCCGAGGCGGCGACGGCGAAGGCGAGCCCCACCAGGAACGCCACATTCAGGTCCTGGGCGACCAGACCGAGCCCGATGGCTGCCACCCCGATCGCGGCCGCGGCCACCCTGGCCACGGCGACCTCGCTGTACTGCTTGGAGTCCGGGCGCCTGAGCGAGGCGTAGAGGTCATGGGCCACGGAGGCGGACGAGGCGAGGGTGATCCCCGCGACGACCGCGAGAATGGTCGCGAAGGCGACTGCGGCGACCACGGCGAACAGGATCGCGCCCCCGGTGGACCCCTCACCACCGCCGAGCTCCATGGCCAGCAGCGGAATCGCGGTGTTGCCCGCGGCGTTGGACGCCCGCACATCGGCCGAGCCGACCAGAGCGGCTGCCCCGAATCCGAGCGCGATCGTCATCAGATAGAAGCTGCCGATGAGTCCGATCGACCAGACGACCGAACGGCGGGCCGCACGGGCGGTCGGTACGGTGTAGAAGCGCGACAGGATGTGCGGCAGCCCGGCGGTACCCAGTACCAGGGCCAGCCCCAGGCTGATGAAGTCGATGCGCGCGGTCCACGTTCCGCCGTACCGGAGACCTGGCGCGAGGAAGCGGCTTCCGTGTCCGCTCCGATCGGCGGCGGAGTTGAGCAGGGCGTTGAAGTCGCCGTGGAAGCGGAGCAGGACGAGAACAGTGAGCACGACCGCTCCCCCCATGAGCAGAACGGCCTTGACGATCTGGATCCAGGTGGTGGCGCGCATCCCGCCGAGCGATACATAGATGATCATGAGCGCCCCGACACCGATGACGGTCCAGGAGCGGGCGGCGCCGCTCGTACCGCCGAGAAGCAGAGCGACCAGGCTGCCCGCACCCACCATCTGTGCCACCAGATAGAGCACGGAGACGGTGACGGACGAGGTGCCCGCCGCGATCCGGACCGGGCGCTCCGCCATCCGCGCCGCCACCACGTCGGCGAGCGTGAACCGGCCGCAGTTGCGAACCAGTTCGGCGACCAGCAGCAGGACGACGAGCCAGGCGACGAGGAAGCCGACCGAATAGAGCATGCCGTCATAGCCGAAGAGGGCGATCAGACCGGAGATACCGAGGAACGATGCGGCCGACATGTAGTCACCCGCGATGGCGAAACCGTTCTCCATGGGGGAGAACAGGCGGCCGCCTGCGTAGAACTCCTCCGCCGAGCCATGGCGGTTACGGCTCACCCGGGTGGTGATGGCGAGCGTCACTGCGATGAAGGCGCTGAACAGCAGGAGCGCCAGCGTCTGGTGGTTGCCGCTCAACGCCCGACCCCCCGCGTCATCTCCTGTGTCTCCCAACGCAGATCGAGTGCGGCCCGGTCCCTGCGCAGCCGTGCGTGGCGCGCGTACGCCCCGGTGACGAGGAAAGTCGTGAGGAACTGCCCGAGCCCCGCGACCATCGCGACATTGACCGCCCCCGCCACCGGGCGGGCCATCAGTCCGGGCGCGGTGATCGCGGCGACGACATAGACGAGGTACCAGGCGAGGAAGGCGAGGGTGGCGGGAATGACGAACCGCCGGTACCGGCGGCGCACTTCCTGGAATGCCGCGCTGCGCTGCACCTCCAGATAGATGTCGGCCGCACTGTGGCCGCGCCGCGGGTCCGCGGTCCCGGGTGGTCCGGCGGGAGCGAAACTCCCCGTACCGTCCAGCTCGCCCCATCCGGAGGCCAGCGCGTCGTACCACGGGTCGTCGAGTCGCATCGCTGCGGCCTCACGCCCTGCTTCCTTCTCCACGGAACAACTCCCCTTGTCCACGGACCACTTCGGCCGTGTACCCAAGAATGGGCAGATCGGGAAGATCCCGGGCACTTCATTCGCCGGTCTTCACCTCTTCAGGTGACGGTTCATCCGGGCGGCTGTGCGAGACCCCGAACGTACGCATAGCGGACGGCCTGTGCCCGGTCACGCACTCCGGCTTTGGCGAAGAGGTTGTTGATGTGGCTTTTCACGGTGGCCTGCGAAATATGCAGTCTGCGGGCGATCTCCAGATTGGACAGGCCCTCCGCGATCAGCACCAGCACTTCCAGCTCACGTGGCGTCAGTCCGTCGGGCAACTGTGGCTCGGGGGCCGTCGGGGGCAGCGGCGGGCCCGTGGTCACGCGCTCCAGCAGCCGGCGCTGCACGCTCGGCGAGAGTCCGGCCTCGCCGGACAGCACAGCCTGAATGGCCCGCACGATCTCTTCGCCCCCTGCATCCTTGGTGAGATAGCCGCGGGCTCCGGCCCGCAGCGCGGGGAAGAGCGAGTCGTCGTCCGCGAATGTCGTGAGCACCACCACCTGCGTCCCTGGATGGTCCCTGCGGATCCGCCGCGTCGCCTCCGCCCCGTCGCACCGGGGCATCCGCAGATCCATCAGCACGACATCGGGGGCCAGTTCGGCCACGAGCGCCACGGCCTCCTCGCCGTCCTTCGCCGATCCGACCACCTCGATTCCGGGCAGCAGCCCCAGCAGCATCACGATCCCTTCACGCACTACCGACTGGTCGTCGGCGACCACGACCCGCGCGTTCACGCCGGCACCCGCAGACTCACCACGAAACCCTCCTCACCGGGGCCGGCCTCCAGCGTCCCGCCCATCAGCTCGGCCCGTTCCCTCATCCCGAGCAGACCGTATCCGGAGCCACTGCCGGACAGCTCTCCCTCGGGTCTTCGTCCACCCGAATCCCTGACCTCCAGGGCGACTTCGCCCGGCAGATACTCCAGCAGCACGAGAACCCTGGCCCCCGGTGCGTGCTTGCGCACATTGGTCAGGGCCTCCTGCGCCACCCTCCGGACCGTCTGCGACGCCTCGGCGGTCAGCGTCCGCTGCTCACCCGCCACACTGACCTGGGCCGGATCCGCGGCCACCAACTGCCGCAGGAAGTCCTCCACGGGAGAGACCTCCCCCCGGAGTGCGGAGAGCGCCTGGCGGGTCTCCACGAGCCCCTCACGCGCCATGGAGCGCGCGGCCACGACCCGTTCCAGCACTCGGTCCCGGAACTCCCCCGCGGGCTCCCGCTCGATCAGCAGCCGCGCCGCTTCCAGATGCACCAGCTGCGCGGAGAGGCTGTGGGCGAGCACATCGTGTATCTCCCGCGCGATCCTGGCCCGCTCGTCCAGCGCGGCCGTCTCGGCCTCCGCCGCGCGGGCCGCACGCTCCTGCACAAGGAGCCGCTGGGCACTGCCCCGCGCCTCGGCATCCAGCCGGAGCACGTAGCCCGCCAGCGAGAGACCCACTGTGGACATGGCGGTGGAAAGCCAGCCATCGGTGTTGACGGCGGCGTACGCGCCGAGTGCGACGGCCGTGGCCGGGAGGCCCGCCGTGAGCGGCAACCGCTCCAGTGCGGCGACCGCGCAGCCGCACCACAGGATCACCGCGGGCACACTGGCACCGGCCTGTTGCGCCCCGAATGCCGCCAGCATCAACAGCGCCAGCAGTCCGAGCGACGGCCACAGCCGGTGTTCCAGGCTGGTCCGGAAGAACGCCCATGAGGCGAGCGCACAGCCCAGTACGCCCACCAGACCGAGCACGATCTCCCAGGGCCCGAACTGCCCGCCGCTGAATGTGCCCCAGAGCATCGCGGTGAGCAGCCCCACCCGGACGGACCAGGTGATCGCCTTTCGCGGACGGGTGCTGCTCGTCCCCGAGAGAGCCTCCACGGACGGCCAGCTGGTCCAGGTCGTGCGCGTCACACGCGGTCCTTCCACACCGGCCGCGACATCATCCCGTCGGCGACGCCGCCGTACGCCGGACGCATCTGCCCGGCCCGCCACATCAGCACACCGCCGCGCACCGCCAACGTCACCGCGAGGGCCGACAGCAGGGCCGCGGTGCCCTGGTGTATGCCCATCAGTGCGGCAGCCCCGTAGAGGGCCGCCCGCAGCGCCAGTCCCCCTGTCCAGACGAAGGCGGTGACCTTGGTGCCCTTGCTCCACAGCGAGCCGTCCGCCTCGCGCCACAACCGGGTGGTCCAGGCCCAGCCGGCGCCTGTCACGAGCCCCACCGCCAACTCCGCGCCCAGGATCGTCGTGGACAGCGCCGCGTGACGCGGATCCACCAGTCCGGGCTCGCGCAGCGACAGCACGAGAAGAACGCCCGGCGCGATCCACCAGCGCCTGTCGTCCGAGAGCTGCCGTGCCGAGCACTGGCGAACGACGACGACAGCGATCACTGCGCCGATCACCAGGATGTTGACGAGCCCTGACATGGCTGCCTCCGATGTGCGGGAAGGTTGAACGCCTTCGACGCTACGGAAGCGGCCGGGCCAGAGCATCGGCTCAGGGGTTGATCACGGGTGGAGGCGCCGTCTCCACCCGCGGGTGGAGACGGCGTCGCTCAGACGTCGATGCGCGAGCGGTCCAGGGTGGCGGCGGAGCTGGTGATGAACTCCTTGCGCGGCGCCACCTCATTGCCCATCAGCAGATCGAAGACCTGCTCGGACGCTTCCAGGTCGCCGATGTTGATCCTCCGCAGGGTGCGGTGGCGCGGATCCATCGTGGTCTCCGCCAACTGGTCGGCATCCATCTCGCCCAGGCCCTTGTAGCGCTGGATCGAGTCCTTGTACCGGACGTTCTTCCGCTGGAGCTCCAGCAGCCGCTGGCGCAGCTCGTTGTCCGAGTACGTGTAGATGTACTTGTCCTGACCCTTCTTCGGCTGGACCAGCTCGATCCGGTGGAGCGGGGGCACCGCGGCGAAGACCCGTCCGGCCTCGACCATGGGCCGCATGTACCGCTGGAAGAGCGTCAGCAGCAGGACCCGGATGTGCGCGCCGTCGACATCGGCGTCCACCAGCAGGACGATCTTCCCGTAGCGAGCGGCGTCGATGTCGAAGGTCCGTCCGGACCCGGCTCCTATGACCTGGATGATCGCACCGCACTCGGCGTTCTTCAGCATGTCCGAGACGGAGGCCTTCTGGACATTGAGGATCTTGCCCCGGATCGGCAGCAGCGCCTGGAACTCGCTGTTCCGGGCGAGCTTCGCCGTACCGAGCGCGGAGTCGCCCTCGACGATGAAGAGCTCACTGCGGTCCACGTCGTCGCTGCGGCAGTCGGCGAGCTTCGCCGGCAGCGAGGAGGACTCCAGCGCCGTCTTGCGACGCTGCGCGTCCTTGTGCTGGCGGGCCGCGATGCGGGTCCGCGCGGCCGCGACGGCCTTGTCCAAGACCGCCCTGGCCTGGGCCTTCGCGTCGCGCTTCGTCGAGGTCAGGAACGCCTTGAGTTCCTTGGCCACGACGTTGGCGACGATTCGGTTGGCCGCCGAGGTGCCGAGCACCTCCTTGGTCTGGCCCTCGAACTGCGGCTCGGCCAACCGCACGGTGACCACCGCGGTGAGGCCCTCCAGCGCGTCGTCCTTGACGATGTCGTCCTCGGCGACGCGGAGCAGCTTGGCGGAGCGCAGCGCCTCGTTGACCGTCTTGGTCACGGAGCGCTCGAACCCGGTCACATGGGTGCCGCCCTTGGGGGTGGCGATGATGTTGACGAAGGACTTGAGGTTGGTGTCGTACCCGGTGCCCCAGCGCAGGGCGATGTCGACCGCGAGCTCACGCGTGACCTCGGTCGCCGTCATGTGACCGCGCTCGTCCAGGACCGGCACGGTCTCCTTGAAGGTGCCCTGCCCGGTCAGGCGCAGGACGTCGCAGACCGCCTTGTCCTGAGCGAGGTACTCGCAGAATTCGCTGATTCCGCCGTCGAAGCGGAAGGTCTCCTCGGTCTTGCCCTCGCCGTCGAGCCCGCGTTCGTCACGGACGACGATCGTGAGGCCCGGAACGAGGAAGGCCGTCTGCCGCGCCCGCTGGTGGAGCGTCTCCAGATTGAGCTTGGCGTCCTTGAGGAAGATCTGCCGGTCCGCCCAGTAACGCACCCTGGTACCGGTGCGCGCCTTCGGCACCCGCTTGCCCTTGAGCAGGCCGTTGGCCGGGTCGAACGGGCTGTCCGGCCCCTGCTCGGTGAAGATCCCCGGGACTCCGCGCCGGAAACTGATCGAATGCGTCGCGCTGCTGCGGTCGACCTCGACGTCGAGCCGGGCGGAGAGCGCGTTGACGACGGAGGCACCGACGCCGTGCAGGCCGCCCGACGCGGCGTACGAGCCGCCGCCGAACTTTCCGCCGGCGTGCAGCTTGGTCATCACGACCTCGACGCCGGACAGGCCCGTCTTGGGCTCGACGTCGACGGGGATGCCCCGCCCGTTGTCCCGGACCTCCACGGAATTGTCGTCGTGGAGGATGACCTCGATGTGATCGCAGTATCCGCCCAGGGCCTCGTCGACGGAGTTGTCGATGATCTCCCAGAGGCAGTGCATGAGTCCGCGGCTGTCGGTGGACCCGATGTACATCCCAGGGCGCTTGCGAACGGCTTCGAGCCCCTCGAGTACGAGCAGATGCCGCGCGGTGTAGTTGGAACCGTCTCGGTCTGCTCCGGTCAGCAGCGCAGTGGACGGCACGGACGTATCGGCGGTCACGCGGTTCGCTCCTCGCTGAATTTCATTTGGGGCCCAGTGGGTAACGGGCTCGGCTTCGGTCGCCGCTGAGAGGGTACCGAGGCCTGGTAGAGCGGTTGTAACGCCACCCTTCGACAACCCTCACACTAGTCCAGCCTCGCATGCATGTTCGATCCCTCGTAGGAGTGACGCGAACATCACGTTCCCTTCCAGGCATGAACCATTTAGGCTCCGGGCACGTCCTCATGAACAAACCGGCAAGCCAGCCGGGAGGATCCCACCAAGACAAGCAATGCGAAACCGTAGCGCTACGCAATACGGCACATTCGCCGCCAACCGGCAACAGACAGCCATCTCGAGAAGAAGTTTCGAAGAAAAGCCACGAGCGGGAACGTTTTCGGCCTGGTTGGATGTTGACCCTGGTACGACAGCTCGTCGAGCTAGAGAAGAGGCGACGTGACTACTGTTCTGACCCCCGCGAGCCCGCTGACCGCAGCAGACCGCTGCGACCGTTGCGGCGCCCAGGCATATCTGCGCGTCGTCCTGATCAGCGGCGGTGAACTGCTCTTCTGTGCCCACCACGGTCGCAAGTTCGAGCCGGAACTCAAGAAGATCGCCGCGGAAATACAGGATGAGACGGACCGGCTCACGGCTGTGCAGGCCCAAGCCGCCGAAGAGGAACAACACTGACACCTCGCATCCACGACGAGCAAGGGCCAGGTCCCGGACCGGCCGACGGGCGGCCCCCCGAAGGGGGCCGCCCGTTCTCGTACCTACGCTGTGATGCTGTTCAGCTGCCTTACGGCATCCAGCCGATCGCAGCGGAGATCCGCGTGTACACGCCGGGACTCCCCGCCCGGGCACAGCCGTTCCCCCACGACACCAGACCGATGAGCCGCCCACGGGCCACCAGCGGCCCGCCGCTGTCGCCCTGGCAGGCGTCGTGCCCGCCCAGCAGTTCGCCCGCGCAGAGCATCGCTGAGGCGTCGTACGTACCGTTTCTGCCGCCCTGGTAGGCCTGCGCGCACGCGGCGTCGGGCAGAACGCTCACTTTCGCGGACCGCAGTGACGACGCGTAGTCGCTGTTGCCCGTTGTGTCACCCCATCCGTAGACGGCCGCCTCGGTGCCCGGTGCGTACGCCGCGTCACCGGATTCGGCCATCGGGATCACGCTCTTCTCGGGGAGCGCGTCGGCGAGAGTGAGCACGGCCAGGTCCCCCGCGTTCGTGGTGGGGTTGAATCCCGGGTTGGTCCACGCCTCCCGTACGGGTACCTCCTGGCCCCCGGTCGCGCGCAGGATGTCGCGGCCCGCGATGACCCGCAGATCGCGCACGCTGCCGATATCGGCGCCGAGCGCCTCGCGGCTCAGGCAGTGCGCAGCGGTCAGCACCTTCTTCGGCGCCACCACGACGCCGCCACAGAACTGGCCGGCGCGCGCTTCTCCGAACCGGTCAGGGCTGGACAGTGCCACAACCCAGGGGCTGTCCTTGACGTGTGCGGGCTGACCACCGATGACAATGCCGTCCTCGGCCGCCCGGGCGGGAGATCCGAGCGGTATCAGGGCTGCTGCGGCGACCAGGGCGAACGCCCCGGTCAAGGCGCGGGAGACGGTACGGAACATGCGCACTCCTGACTCTGTGGTGAACCATTACCACCCAGAGTCATCCCGCCCGTCGTCGACCGCACGCGCTGATAGGCCGAGGGCCCGGCTCCCCCATGGGGATCCGGGCCCTCGGTCCATTTACTCCTGCGACCTAGTCGAGGTAGTCGCGCAGCACCTGCGAACGCGACGGGTGGCGCAGCTTCGACATGGTCTTCGACTCGATCTGACGGATGCGCTCACGCGTCACGCCGTAGACCTTGCCGATCTCGTCCAGGGTCTTCGGCTGGCCGTCGGTGAGGCCGAAGCGCATCGAGACCACACCGGCCTCACGCTCGGAGAGCGTGTCGAGCACCGAGTGCAGCTGCTCCTGGAGGAGCGTGAAGCTGACCGCGTCGGCCGGGACGACCGCCTCGGAGTCCTCGATCAGGTCACCGAACTCGCTGTCCCCGTCCTCACCCAGCGGGGTGTGGAGGGAGATCGGCTCACGACCGTACTTCTGGACCTCGATGACCTTCTCGGGGGTCATGTCGAGTTCCTTGGCCAGCTCCTCCGGCGTGGGCTCACGGCCCAGGTCCTGGAGCATCTGACGCTGCACACGGGCGAGCTTGTTGATGACCTCGACCATGTGCACCGGGATACGGATGGTGCGGGCCTGGTCGGCCATGGCGCGGGTGATCGCCTGACGAATCCACCAGGTGGCGTACGTGGAGAACTTGTAGCCCTTGGTGTAGTCGAACTTCTCGACCGCGCGAATCAGACCGAGGTTGCCTTCCTGGATGAGGTCCAGGAAGAGCATGCCGCGACCGGTGTAGCGCTTGGCCAGCGACACCACGAGACGGAGGTTGGCCTCCAGCAGGTGGTTCTTGGCGCGGCGGCCGTCCTCGGCGATGATCTCCAGCTCGCGCTTGAGCTTCGGAGCGAGCTTGTCGGAGTTCGCCAGCTTGTCCTCGGCGAACAGGCCCGCCTCGATGCGCTTGGCGAGCTCGACCTCCTGCTCGGCGTTGAGGAGGGGAACCTTGCCGATCTGCTTCAGGTAGTCCTTGACCGGGTCGGCGGTGGCGCCGGCGACGGCGACCTGCTGCGCAGGTGCGTCGTCCTCGTCGTCGTCGGAGAGGACGAAGCCCTTGTTCTCGCCCTCGCCCTCCTCTTCCTCGCCCTTGCCGGCCTTTACTTCCTCGACCGCCTCGTCGCCGTCGAGGAGCTCGTCGTCCTGCTTTCCGGACTTCTTCGTTGCTGTCTTCTTGGCCGCCGTCTTCTTCACGGCGGTCTTCTTGGCAGCCGTCTTCTTGGCTGCTGCCTTCTTCGCAGGGCCGGCCGTGGCAGCGTCGTCAGCCACCACGTCCACGGTCTCTGCCGATGTGGCGGCAGTGGCCGCGACCGTCCTGGTCACGGTTGTCTTGGCCGCGACAGTCTTGGTGGCGGTGCGCTTGACCGGGCTCTTTGCAGCGACGCTCTTGCGGGCACGTTTGGACGGCTCCGCGGCACTGACCATCAGCGTCACACCCTCTTCCTCGAGGATCTGGTTGAGGCTGCGCAGAACATTCTTCCACTGGGTTGGCGGAATCTGGTCAGCCTCGAAGGCCCGACGCACGTCATCGCCGGCGATCTGCCCATCAGCCTTTCCCCGCTCGATGAGCGCCATCACAGACTCGGACTCGGCGATCTCCGGCGGGAGCGTACGGGATGTGCTGGCCGACACGAACAACCTCTCGGAACGATGGAAACGGCTTCCGGCCCGGCCCTGGAAAGGACTGGAGCCGACGACCGCCGGGCTGGGAATGTACCGGCGGCGCGGGTTTGGCCTCAGAACTGCACAGCGCACTGAACGGCTGCTGTATTCCTTCCGCGGCGGTCACCTCTTAAGTCATCGCGCTGTTTCGAGGAGTGTTACGCCCAATCCGCGTGGCCCGAGTCACACCTCATTTGCGACGAACGTGACCGAGGGCGCTAAATCCCCGCAACTGTGTCGCCGGACCGTGGCGGCCCGGCGACACACGGTTCGTACACCCTGGCCGTGTTGCGCTCAGTGCTCGCGAGGTGCGGGCACCACACGCTCCACCTCGGGGTGGACGACGAGCAGTTGACGCATGGCCGCTTCGGCGCCCGCCGAGTCGCCGGACGCGAGGGCATCGACGATCCGGGCGTGGTGGCCGAGGGATGCCTCGGTGGGGCGGTCACAGCCTGTGACCGGACCACCCGAGACCTGCAGTGCCGCGGCAACGATGCCGGAGAGGTGCTCCAGCATGCGATTGCCCGCCGCCTGGATGAGCAGGGAGTGGAACTCCGCATCGGCCCGGGAGCAAGTGATCGTGTCGCCCTGCCCGACCGCATGCCCCATGATCTCGACCATGTCACCGAGGCGCTGCTGAATGTCCTCGCGGCCATGACCCGCGGCAAGACGCGCGGCGAGGGGCTCAATCGTCCACCGGAGCTCGCCGAGCTCGCGGCGCTGATCCTCGCGCTGAGGACCGAAGGCGCGCCATTCGATGATGTCGGGATCCAGCAGGTTCCAGTCACTGACGGGGCGGACCCGGGTACCCACGTTGGGCCGGGCACTGACCAGTCCTTTGGCCTCGAGAACACGCAGCGATTCACGTACGACGGTGCGGGAGACCTCGAAGCGCTGACCGATCTCTTCCGGCACGAGAGGGCGGTCGGCGCCCAGGTCGCCGGAGACGATCATCTGACCCAGCTGCTGAACGAGTTGGCCATGGAGGCCGCGGCCGCGGCTGGCCGAGCCCCGTCGGCTCACCCGGCCGAGGTCGGTGTCGGGACCGTCCCAGGAGCGAAGAGCGGCACGCTCGCCGGCCGGCGCCTCCACATACGGGTAGCGATCGAGTTCACCCGGGCCGGCGAGGCCGGAATCGGCGGAGCGGGCGGCGGTCATCATGGTGTGCGCAAGGGTACTCACGCATCCTTTGTCGGCGCAGCTCACCCGGCTCTTGAGGTCTTTGGTGAAAAGCACACGAAAGGGTGATCGGCGCCAGCCCCCCAATTGACGCTTTACTGGTATAAACCGGGCACCTTTAAGAGGGTTACGAGGCCTGACCCGATCCAGCGGCGCTCTGGGACCGCCAACGGGCCCTGCCGTGAAGGCTGGTGAACAGATAGGCGCAGACCAGGACCGACAGCGACAGCGCCAGCGCGGCTCCCACCGGATGCGCCACGGCACCCACAGCGAGGGCCACCCATCGGTCCGTCTCGTGCGGCCAGCGCGGCCACATCAGCTCGCGGAGTCTGACCGGAAGCCCGGCCACCGGACGGGATCCCGGCACCGTCAGCACCTTCTGGACAAGCGGTACAACAAGCACAGGAACGGCAAGTACCGCGGCGACACCGGCCGTCGTCACCCTGAAGACTCCGGCGGCCAGAAGGCCCGCCCAGGCGCAGCCCACGGTCAGCGCCACCCAACTCGCGCCCAGGGAGACCGAATTCGGCGGGGCCTTGATCCAACCGTGGCCGTACACGAGACGAAGAGTTTCGGCGGAGACCAGTACGACAGCCAGAGCGAGCACCACGGCGACGCCTGCGGACACCACCAGTTTGGCCAGAAGCAACCCGAGGCGGCGGGGAACGGTGCCGCGGCCCGCAGCGAGCGCGGGGTAGCGGAATTCATCACCGAACGAGAGGGAGCCGAGCAGTCCGGCCCCGATCGCCGCAGGCGGCAGGGGCAGCAGCGACGGCCAGGCCGCCAGCACCTTCGGCAACGGAGCATGGCCGGTGCGGGCGAGGAGCACGGAGAGCCCGACGGAGAGGACCAGAACAGCGGCCATGATCAAGGTTGTTGTTCTGACGCCGAGCAGACGGCGCAACTCGTATCGCAGCGGATGAAGCGGACCGCGGGCCGGGCGGCGCCGGATGGGAGGCGCCGGTTCCGGTACCGACGCCCGCGCGGCCGGTCGCGGCTCGCGTGATCCTTCGTTGCCGTCCTGCCCGGCGGGGCCCGCGGGATCTACTGAATCTGCGCGATCTTCGGGACCTCCGAGTTCCCTGGAGGCTGCCGGATCGGCGGAACCTGCGGGCTCCGTGGGGTTCACGCCGCCCCGGGTCGATGTGGCGCCGGTATCGCCGGTATCGCCGATTTCGTCGGCCAGTTGATGTACCGGAAGCCCGTGCCGGAACGCGGTGTCACCGATTTCCGCGCAGCTGGAGCCGTACACCGCGAGGCGGCCGCCGGATTCCGTGACCACCTCGACCGAGCGCCGGGCCGCTCTGGCCTCGCGGCTGACTACCGCCGCGAGGCGGGCCGCGTGCGGGGTCCGGACGGCGACCCGGGGGCGGAGGCGGGTCCGGGAGAAGTCGCCGGCATCCTGGTCGGCGACCAGGCGACCGTCGTCGATGGTGACGACACGGTCGGCGGCCCGCGCGGCCTCCTTGGGGTCCGTCGTGGTGTACAGAACGGTCCCGCCCCGGGCCGCATGGGCCTGCAACAGCTCATGCAGCCAACACCCCTCGCGTGAAGCGAGGCCTTCCGCCGGATCGTCGAGGACGAGCGTGTGCGGATCGCCGAGCAGCGCCGAAGCGAGGCCGAGCCGTCGGTCCATGCCGAGCGAGAGCGTGCCGATGCGCTGGTCCCCGAGCCCGGCGAGACCTACGAGCTCAAGCAGTTCATCGGCCCGCGTCGCTCGTACCCCCGCGGCAGCGCAGAGCATCCGGAGCTGACCGCGAGCGGTACGGACCGGGTGCCCCGGCACGTCTCCGAGCAGCACACCCACCTCACGCGCGGGGTACGGGATCCGGTGCATCGGCCTGCCCCGGAAGTAGGTGACCCCCCGCCCCGGGTCGAGCTCGAGCATGAGGCGGAGAGCTGCGGTCTTGCCCGAGCCAGGGGCGCCCAGAAGTGCGGTGACGTGGCCTGGCCGGGCTTCGAAGGTGAGATTGTCCACGGCGGCCCGAAGACCGCGGCGGGGGGCGCTGGTGAGTCCGAAGGCCTGGAGCATCGCTTCTCTCGCGGAAGGTGAGACCGCTCGGCGGCAGGGCGGGTACCGCAGAAAGATAACGCGACATATCCGACTTTTTGTGCAGCACCAGTCCTGTGGGCGTTCCGCGAGGTCAGACTTCCGGCCTCAGCATCGGGGGGTTGAGCACGGTGGCCGCACCGGCCCGGAAGAGCTGGGCCGGGCGTCCTCCCTGGCGAGTGGTCGTCCCGCCGGTGGGCACCAGGAAGCCAGGGGTGCCGGTGACCTTGCGATGGAAGTTCCGCGGGTCGAGAACCACTCCCCACACCGCCTCGTACACCCTCCGGAGCTCGCCGACCGTGAACGCCGGAGGGCAGAAAGCGGTGGCCAGGGAGGAGTATTCGATCTTGGAGCGGGCGCGTTCGACTCCGTCGGCCAGGATCTGCGCATGATCGAAGGCCAGCGGGGCCTGGTTTTCACCCTCGTGGCCGAAGCTCCCGCCCGCCCCGAGCAGATCCTCGACAGGCGCCCATCGCGCACTGTTCGCATCGCCACCCGCCCGCGGAGCGGGCAGATCAGGTGCCAGGGCGAGATGGGCGACGCTGACGACTCGCATCCGCGGGTCACGACCGGGGTCACCGTAGGTGGCGAGCTGTTCGAGGTGGGCGCCGTTCCCGATCGCCGGGGCTGCCGGATCCTGGGCACACAAGCCGGTCTCCTCGACTAGCTCGCGCGCTGCTGCGGCTCCGAGATCCTCGTCGGCTTTGACGAAGCCTCCGGGCAGCGCCCATCGCCCCTGGAACGGTGGCTCACCACGGCGTACCACCAGCGCGCAGAGCGCGTGGCGGCGCACCGTGAGCACGACCAGGTCGACGGTGACAGCGAAGGGCGGGAAGGTCGACGGGTCGTAGGGCGGCATGCGGTGATCATAGTCGTCTGCCTGACGATAAACACTCCCTTCGCAATGCTCGTCCAAGAGCTCTTTCGGGCCGACAGGAGCCGGCCCGGAAACACATCGTCGGTGCCGGACCGCCATCGGCCAGGGCCGATCGCCCACAGATCCGCCACGGGGCGACCACCCGCGCCCCGGTGATCACCGAGCCCGAGCACCATCGCGACTCCCCCGAGGCCGATGACGTAAACGGAACTCTGGACGCCCGCGTCGTGTCCTGGCGCGGCGCCGGGCCGCTTGCGCCGCCACGGGACCGCGGAGGCCCGGTAGGGATCTCAATACGTGGCGGTGACGCGAGGTGTCGTGGAGCGACGGGGTATGCGAGTCATCCGTCATCACCGGACACACGCCGGCTGGGGGCGGCTTGCCCGGACCGACGCCGGGCGGCCGCGGATTCGGGACGGGCGGAGCTCGACGGCGTCTTCTTCCGGCGCGCGGCGGTCGGCCGCGCCGCGCGAGGTCGCGCACCCCGGTCCGGCCGGTGCCCACGCCGCCCCGTACGTGCACTGCGCTCCCCGCGCAGGCATCGGCGCAAGGTCTCCGGGTCGAGGCCCTGGTTGCACGCCTCATGAAGAAGTTGGGCAAAGGTGTACGCGGGATCCATCCGCAGGGCGAGCCCCAGAGCAACCCGCGCGCCCGGTTCGTCGCCCGTCGACCACGAGACCCATCCGGCCAGGGTCAGCGGCGCCGCGGCATGCTCCTCGTACGGTGCCACGCAACGACGGGACAGTGCGCGCCAGAGCCGCAACGCCGAACCCGCTTCCGGACCCTCCATCCATTCCGCGGCCCTGTCGCGGGTTTCCCGGTCCTGCAGGCCGAGAATGACTGCGGCTGCCTCGTCATGGCTGATCAGCCGGTCGTCATTGATGTCCGAGGCGGAGGGCGTTGCCACCGGCCCCTCCCTGAGGCGTTTCATGAGCTGCCGGGCAAGGTCCAAGGTTTCCCGGGCCACATCCTCGCGTCCCACTTCATCGAGGAGTTTGGGCACCAGCTCGGCACCCGCCGAGTCGAGTGCGCGTTGCTGGTCTGCCGCCGCCGAGGTCTGCAGAGGTGCGAGCCTCGCCTCCATCTCCCGCAACGTTCCACGCACTTGAATGCCCGCGTACGCGGCGGCGGCCGCCATCACCGAGGTGCCGGGCAGGGCCAGCTGGTTGCCCTCCGTCGGGCAGCAGCGCTCGTCGGGGCAGCAGTAGGACCAGTACCGGCCGTCGGAGATGCAGAGCGCTTCGAGCACCGGTACGTCCAGTGCGCCGCAGGCCGTACGCAGGCGCTGGGCGAGCGGCCTCAGCCGCTCCATGGTCTGACTGCCGGACTCTCCCTCGGTGGGATCCTGGCAGAGGAAAATGACGATCGCGTCAGGGCGTTCACCACGCCGCTCGCTCCCCTTGATCAAGCACTCGGCAAGCTGCTCGGCGACGGGCGCCCATTCTTGAGGTGACTGCGGGATACCGAGCCTGAGTCGGCCGCCGAAGCGACCCCGGCCGCCGTGCAGGGCGACCATGATCACGCTGTCGTTCGGGTGAAACCCCATGAGATAGGGGAGGGCATCGGCGAGTTCGGCAGGTCCTCGCAGGGTGATCTGCTGCTCATCGGCCGGACCGGTGGATTCGTGGTGCTGGTTCATGGCATGACCGTCCCGCGAGCGGCCGGATTCCGCGACCCCTGTGGATAACTTTTTCCACAGGGTCGCGAGGGCGTTCGCGTTCTGTCGTAGCCGTCGGGTTGCATGGAGGCATGACCAACGCACACCTCACAGAATTCAGGGCCTCGGCCGATTCCGTACGTGCCCGACTCGTCGGGCACGCCTCAGTCGCTGCATGGTTGCGGGGCACTCGTCACCGGCAGGCGCCCCACCCGGGCCGAACCGGATGATCCCGCCCGGCCGGTTCAACGAGGCTGCCTCGTAGACGAGCGCGGACGCGCCGCGTTCCGCGCGTAGGGGATGAAAGGTTCTGTCCCCGGACTTCACGCCCCAGACGAGTTTCCCGGTGCCGAGGTCGTAGGCACCGCCCCTGTCGTTGCCCCCTAGGCAGACGACCCCCTTGCCGACAACGGTGCCTGGGCAGTTCTTGATGCTCTCGCCCGATTCCCCGGCGTCGGTGCAGTGCGTGAAATCCTTCGGCCTGGCGTCGATGGTGGTACGGAGCTTGCCGCCCGGCCCCAGGGCGACGACCCGCCAGTTGTCGGTGCGATCCTCGAAGTGGAGGGTGGTGAAGACGACCGGATCGGCGGAGAGCACCTTGCCGGCCTTCCAGCCTTCCAGCCCGGCTGGGTCCTGAAGCGCCAGAGAACCTTGCCGGTGCGCGGGTCGATCTCCTGGAGTTGGCTGTAACTCCTGTCTCCGACGGCGCTGATCGCGCAGTCGTAGCTCACCAGGAGCCGGGCACCGCCCGCCACGTCGTTGGGGTAGCACTTCCCACGCTTCTCCATGGGAATGTCGTAGAGCTTGGCTCCGTCGCCGACCCGGTAGACGGCGGCACTCCTGTTCTGGAAGATCGCGGGGGTGTCGCCGCTGTTGGCGCTCTTCACGACGATCGTGTCGTCCCTGGAGCCGGTCGCGATGGGCTCCGGCCCAGCTGTTCTTGTCCACCGGGGCGACCTTGCCGTCCGGGGTCGGATTGACCGTTGTCTCACAGACAGGGGTGGGCAATGGCATGCTCCACGCCTCGAAACCGTCCGAGAGGCGGTAGGCCGTGACCTTCTTGTGCACGGCCTGGACGACGGTGTCGCCGAAGATCCACAGGTCGTGGAGCGTGATGCTGCGCCGGGGCACTTCTCCGCCACCGGCGAGGCGGTGCCGCCCGGCCGGTCGTCGATGACGGCGTACACCCCTCCACCCGCCATCAGGAGCAGCAGAACGACGACGGTGGCGATCAACGGCCCCTTGCTGAAGCGTCCGAGGCGCGCGTCGGCGGCCGTGATCTGGATGTGCGGCGGGGGTACTTGCGCGCCTTGCGGGCCGTCTTCGCCAGATCGAACTGGGAGCGCGGACGGGCGACGTGGATCGGTGCGGGCATGACTGGGTTCTACGGCGGGACGATTGCGCCCGCCGGCAGGTCGCGCCAGGACGCAGCCGCGTACCGAGCCCGCTGGTCGTCCGGCGGTGTGGCCACGACGGACTGGGGAACGTCGCGTTGCCGAACCGGGCGCCGACCGCGTCGAACTGGAAGCTCTCGATGATGTGTGGGCTGGTTTCGCTCCGCGGCGAGCCGTCGCCAGTTCTGCCGGGGGCGCTCGCCGGTTGCCGGTGGCTCCGGATGTCAGAACCGGCGGAATGCCGCCCGAGCCACATCCGCAGCCCTGCCGGGCCTCAGGACCTTGGTCACGACGTCACTCGGTCGGAGCGGTGTGCCAGGGAGCGCCAGGGAGAGTCGGGCGAGCTTCGGCAACCAGCCGCAGCGCGTACATCGGGGGTTCTCCGGGCACCGGGCCGAGGTAGTCGTGGCCGGTCATGTGGCACCAGGCCGGCAGATCGAGGGGTGCGGCGGGGTCGGTCGCGGTCACGTGCACCACGGTTCCTGGAGGCGCGCCGTCGATCTGCTTGCGCAGGCGCAGCAGAAGTGTGACGCAGAGCAGTCCGGTGCCGTCGATGGTGATGTCGGCGGCCGGTATCGGGTCGCTGTTCATCGGGGCAGGGTTTGGGTGACGCGCCAGAGGCGCCGCGGAAGGTCGCCTTCCTCGAAGGCGTGGATTTCGTTGGAAGTCCAGCCGTCGGCGAGGGCGTCGACGAGCTGGCGGGGGAAGAAATGTACGGCGAAGCCGCCTTGTTCGTAGATGTCGTCTCCGTGGGCAATGCCGGCGCCGAAGTGGGCGTCCCCGGTGTGGCGGACGGTGTATACGAAGGTCCCGCCAGGACGCAGCACGCGACGGACTTCGCCGACGAGGGCGTGGATCTCCTTGGTGGAGAGGGCCATGCACAACAGCATGTGCGCGAAGACCGCGTCGACCGAGGCGTCCGGCAGGGGCAGCGGTTCGCGCACGTCGTGGAGTGTGGTGGTCACCCGCTCGGCGACGCCCTGGGCGTGGGCGGCCTGTCGTAGCTGGTCCAGACCGACAGGACTGAAGTCGGTGGCCTGGACGGTGAAGCCCTCTCGGGCGAAGTACAGGGTGTCCCGACCGTGTCCGGCACCCAGCTCCAGCACATCGGTCGCTCCGGCCACGCGGAAGACCCGTGCGGCGTGAACGGCGGGTGCCGAGGGCTGCTCGCCGTACATGCCGGGGTGGACGGTGTAGGTGTTCTGCCAGTGCTGCCGCTGTACCTCGGCCAGCCCCTGTGCGTCATCGCTCATGTCTGTTCGCTCCCACGCAGGATCTGCCCAACACCCTAGAACGTGCTGGCCAGGGCCCCAACAGGTCCGTCCCCAGCCGGGCGACGCACGAGGCGGGGCCGGACCCGTCGATGCCGGGTGTCACGGCGGATCGGGTGCGGCAGTTGCGGCCAGGGCTGCGCCCGCAGTGGTCGGGCCTCCATGACGTGACGGCAGTGCAGTCGGCGCCGCCGGGGTCGGTCGCGGTGGGCACGCAGCAGCCCATGCCCTGCCTGGCGTCGCGGCCCTCCCGCGGGCCGAGTCGACGGTGACGTACGGCGCGGTCCCATCACCAACAAATACGACGGGGCCACCAGACCATCTGGCGTTTCCGATCCGGGGATCCGACAGTCACCAGCGCGGTCCTGCGGTCCGTCCCGACAAGCACTTCCCGGGCGTCGTCGAGCGTGGGCCGAGCCACGCATGGGCCAGCGCCCTTCGGCAGGCCTGCCGCAGCGACACGCGCGTGAACAGCTCAGCCTGCCGCAGCCAGGACCAGTGGAAGAACCTGGTCGCTGCCTGCCTGCCTCAGCAGGCGGGCAGCGACGGCGAGGGTCCAGCCGGAGTCGGTGCAGTCGTCCACGAGCAGGACGGGGCCGGGAGTGCGGGCCAGGGCGTCGGTCAGCTCCTCCGGGACGGCGAAGGTGCCGGAGAGCGCCCTGAGGCGTTGGGCGGAGTTGCTGCGGCGTGCCGCGTGCGCGCCGTTCGGCCCGGTGTACGTCAGGGTGCCGAGGAAGGGGAGGCGGCCGATGGACGCGATTCCCTGGGCGAGGGAGCCGACCAGTTGCGGGCGGGTCAGGGACGGTACGGCGACGACTCCCACCGGCCGGGCAGTGGCGTCCAAGACATTCGGCGCCCAGCCGCCCGAGGAGCGCGCCCAGTCGGCGAGGACCGCCACCGCGGCCTGCAGGACATCGTCGGGGACCGGCCCATCGGGCGCGTTCTCGGCCAGCAGCGGGCGCAGTCGGTTGCCCCAGCCGATGTCCGAGAGCCTCCCCAGGGCCCGCCCGGTGGAGCACTGTTCCTTGGCCGGGATACGGCCCTTGAGGTCGATGCCCAGTGCGGGCATCCCCGTCGGCCACATCCGGCGCGGCTCGACCTCCACCCCCGGACGATCCAGTTCCTTCGTCGCGCCTGTCAAAGTCTCCGCCGAAACGGCCGAATCGGCCCAGGCCCCCGCGCAGTTGTCGCAACGGCCGCACGGGGCCGCCCCCTCGTCGTCCAGCTGCCGGCGTAGGAACTCCATCCGGCACCGGGCCGTGCTCGCGTAATCACGCATGGCCTGCTGCTCGGCTGCCCGCTGCCGCGCCACCCACGCGTAGCGTTCGGCGTCGTACACCCACTCGGCTCCCGTGGCCGTCCAGCCGCCCTTCACCCGCTTGACCGCGCCGTCGACGTCCAGCACCTTCAGCATCGACTCCAAGCGGGTACGCCGAAGATCCACCGCGGCCTCCAGGGCCGGCACGGACAGCGGCCGTCCGGCACCGGCGAGGGCCGAGAGGGTCTGTCGCACCTGGGCCTCGGGCGGAAAGGCGGTGTCGGCGAAGTAGCGCCAGATGGCCTCGTCCTCCTTGCCCGGCAGCAGCAGCACATCGGCGTGGGCCACCCCGCGCCCCGCACGGCCCACCTGCTGGTAGTAGGCGATCGGCGAGGACGGCGAGCCGAGATGGACCACGAAGCCCAGGTCCGGCTTGTCGAAGCCCATGCCCAGGGCCGATGTCGCGACCAGTGCCTTGACCCGGTTCTCCTGGAGGTCGACCTCGGCCTGCAGCCGGTCGGCGTTCTCCGTTCTTCCGGTGTACGAGGCGACGCGGAAGCCGCGCTGCCGCAGAAAAGCGGTGGCCTCCTCGGCCGCGGCGACGGTGAGGGCGTAGATGATCCCGGAGCCCGGCAGCTCGTCCAGGTGCTCGGCGATCCAGGCCAGGCGGTGCGCGGCGTCCGGCAGCCGGACCACACCCAGCCGCAGGCTTTCCCGCTCCAGCGGACCGCGCAGCACCAGGGCCTCGCCTGCGCCGGTACCCAGCTGATCGGCCACATCCGCGGTGACCCGGGCGTTCGCGGTCGCGGTGGTGGCCAGCACCGGCACGCCGGGAGCGAGCTCGGCCAGCATCGCCCGCAACCGGCGGTAGTCGGGCCGGAAGTCATGCCCCCAGTCGGAAATACAGTGCGCCTCGTCCACCACCAGCAGACCGGTGGTGGCCGCGAGTTTGGGCAGCACCTGATCGCGAAAATCCACAGAATTGAGACGTTCCGGGCTTACGAGGAGTACGTCGGTGTCGCCGCGTTCGACCTCCTCGTAGATGGTGTCCCACTCCTCCGGGTTGGCCGAGTTGATGGTGCGCGCCCGGATACCGGCCCGCGCCGCCGACTCGACCTGGTTACGCATCAACGCCAGCAGCGGCGAGACGATCACCGTGGGCCCGGAACCACGCCGACGCAGCAGAGCGGTGGCGACGAAGTACACCGCCGACTTGCCCCAGCCCGTGCGCTGCACCACCAGGGCACGCCGGCGCTCCTCCACCAGAGCCGCCACTGCCTGCCACTGGTCCTCCCGCAGCCGCGCCGAACCCCCCGGGTCCCCGACGAGCTCGGCGAGGATGGCATCGGCTTCGGCGCGGAGCTCCAGGTTGTCCATGCCCCCATGCAACCCGATGGCAAGGACAATCGGCGAATCCACCCCACAAGACACCCGGCTGATCTCCCGGACGCCCGCCGGAGGTCGACGGCGACAGCGGGACTGTCGCGGCCGGGCGGGCCGAGGGGGTGTTTCCGCTGGTCCTCGCCGTTCAGGTGGGACGGGAGGAGTCATCCGGGCACGGCGTGGGCAGGGATATCAGAGTCATTCCGGCTGATACCCGTCAGCTGTGCCAATTGCTCGTTGCCGCCCGCCGATACGCCAGGAAGAATTGGACTCGCTCCCCGCACAGTCCCTTTCGCGGCCCGGAAGGGCTGTGCCGCGGTGCGCCCTCACTCGACCCTGCCCGCACCATGGGCGCGTATGCGAAGGGAGGATCGTGACCTTCGGATTCGCTCCGTCCGCAGCCACTTCTATGTCGGCGTCCTCGGCATCCGCCGACTCCGCCAACCGTCTTGCCAGGATGCTCGAACCGGCCGAGTGGGCCGAAGCGGGCATACCGTTGCTGCGCAGCCCCCGCGAGGTCGTCAGCGGACTGCACGCCCGGCACAGACCGACCCCGGCGACCGCCGTGGTCGCCGTGCTCGACCATGAGGAACGCCTCACGGCCAGCGCCTCGTTCGCCCGCCGCTCCACAGCCGCGGACGGCTGGGAGTTCCGCAACGCACTGCTGGCCCATCTGCGCCGGGTCATCCCGCACGATCTCCGCCGCCGCACGCCCGTCCGTACCGCGGTGCTTCTCTACTGCCGTGAGGGCGACGAGCGTTGGACGGAGGAGGACGGGGCGTGGATGTGGGGCCTGCGGGATGCCTGCACCCTGCACGGTCTGCGGTGCGGCGCGTACATCACGCTGACCCACGGCGGTTGGCAGGTGCTGGGCGAGGGCCGTGGCGGGCGCCGTCCCAACTCCACGTCGCAGCCGTCCGCTCTCGCCGACACCTCGCTCGGCCAGGATCCGGCTCCGCTGCGCACCGGCGGCGGTGCGGCGCAGGCACTGCGGCGCACCGCGGCCCGCTGACCGTAACCCCGGGCCCGGCCGCCCCGTCGGGCAGCCGGGCCGACACGGTCGTGGGTGCCCTGCGGGTCAGACTCCGGCACCGAGCACGGCGTTGATCCGCTGCGGGTCCCCGCACACGATCAGCAGTGCTCCGGCGCGCTCCCGCGCCCCGGTCAGCGCTCCGGCGACGGCGTCACCGCCGTTGACGGCGACGATCACCACCGGGCGGGTCCGCACCCGGTCCGCGGCAGCGGCACCGGCGAAGAAGACATCGTCGCCGGCCTCGTGCTGCGCCCAGTAGGCGGCCTCGCCGAAGGACAGTTCGTGCGCGGCCCACGGGTGCTGCTCGCCGGTGGTGAGCACCAGGATGTCGCCGGGTGCGCGGCCGGAGTCGAGCAGCAGGTCCACTGCTTCGTCGGCGGCATCGAGTGCGCCGGCCGCCGAGGCCGGGATCAGCTGGATCTGCGGTGCGGAACGATTCTCCGCCTGGTCCGTCTGGGGTCGGCCGGGGGTGGGGTGCGGGCGCTGCGCCGGGGGCGCGGGCCTCGCGGGGCCGGGTCCGGGACGACCGGGACGCGGCGTGGCCGCTGAACGCGGACCGGGTACAGGACGGGGGGTCGACGCGGTGCGGCCGGCGGCCGGAGTGACGCGGGGACCCTGGGCGCTCTCGTGAATCTGAGGCTCCTCGGGGATGAGAGGCATGGGTGGTTGTCTATCAAACGCCGGCGCACGGGGCGTCGGCGGGTGGGTACATGTGCGCGATCAGAAGTCGAAGCCGAGCTGGCCCCCGCTTTCCAGTGCAGCCGCCTCGGCGGAGATGCGGACCTTCTTGAGGTGCTGCCACCTGGGCAGCGCGTCGAGGTAGGACCACGAAAGACGGTGGTGGGGTGTCGGCCCCCACTCCTCCAGCGCGGCCCTGTGTACGGGCGACGGGTAACCGGCGTTGGCCCCGAAGGCGAACTCGGCGTACTCGCCGGAATCCGCGCCCAGTTCGGCCATCATCGTGTCCCGGTGGACCTTCGCGATCACCGAGGCGGCCGCGACCGCGATACAGGACTGGTCGCCCTTGATCACTGTGCGGACCCGCCAGGGCTGTCCCAGGTAGTCGTGCTTGCCGTCGAGAATCACCGCGTCCGGCCGCACCGGCAGGCCTTCGAGGGCGCGTACGGCGGCTAGGCGCAGCGCGGCCGTCATCCCCAGCTCGTCGATCTCCTGCGGAGAGGCATCGCCGAGACCGAATGCGGTGACCCAGCGCTCCAGCAACGGTGCCAGCTCCGCGCGACGTTTGGGGGTGATCAGCTTGGAGTCGGTGAGTCCGGCCGGAGGTCTGCGGAGGCCGGTGACGGCCGCGCACACGGTGACCGGTCCCGCCCACGCTCCGCGTCCGACCTCATCGACACCGGCGACGGTCTTGGCACCAGTGGTAGCGCGCAGCGAGCGCTCGACGGTGTGCGTGGGTGGTTCGTACGGCATGGCGCCTGTCAGCGTACGCCGATGGGGCGGCCGACAACACCCCGGGGCGCCCGTCGGACGCCCCGGACTCGTGACACGGCGCGGACAGCGTCGCGGCACAGCCGTGGACGCCGGCATTCCGTACGACGGGGCGCCCCGGGAAGGCATGTGCCGACGTCGTTGCGCGCGACGGCGCGGCCGCCGCATGCAACGCGGCTCGGCCCGGTCAGTACGGGTCGTACGGATCGTTCTCGTCACCGTCGCGATCACTGCCCCCGATGCCCGTACGCGACCCGGAGCAGGACCGTGTCGGGTCGGCCGGACTCCGCTTCCGCAGAATGTCCCGGGCCTGTGCCTCGCCCCAGCTGGTGGCGTACCAGGAAGAGTCGTCGGAGCGCAGCGACCCTTCGATGTCCATGAGGGCGCAGGAGCGCAGTGGTTCGGGCAGTGTGTCCAGGGCCGGTACTGCGTCGGCCGAGAGGCCCCGGAG
The DNA here is from genome assembly GCF_040611955.1 of Streptomyces sp. NPDC006510. Lineage (NCBI taxonomy): Bacteria > Bacillati > Actinomycetota > Actinomycetes > Kitasatosporales > Streptomycetaceae > Streptomyces > Streptomyces sp. NPDC006510. The sequence goes on from NZ_JBEXPH010000024.1 coordinate 30,499, forward strand.
GTAGCCGATGTCGATCGAGTGACCGTCGCGGTACCGCTGGACGTTCTGCTCCGCGATCAGTCCGTCGGGCGAGACCAGTCCGAACGCGAGGACACCGACGGCCGCGCTCGCGGCCACGGCACGCGGCAGCAGGCGGGCACCGAACACCCCGGCGGCCATGATCAGGACGAGCACCACGCCCAGCCAGAGTTCCACCGCGGCCACGGATATCCGCAGCCGCGTCAGACCGTACGCGTCGACGTAGAGGTCCATCCGCCTCAGCGCGGAGGCCACAACGATCAGGGTGAGCAGGCACAGCACGCCGAGCACGCTCCGGACGAGGGTGCGGTCGCTGCCCCGCCCGCGAGGGGCCCAGCGCAGGGCGAGTGCGATCACCAGCAGTGTGAGGAGTGTGGCCCAGAGAAGCTGCCAGAAACCCTGCCGGGCGTATGCGGAATAGCTGAGACCGGGCTCGGCCATCACCTTGTCGTATCCGCCGAGCAGCACGGTGAGCTGGACGGCGACGAAGACGGCGAACAGCAGGTTCAGTACGACGAGCGGCAGGGCCCACTCCAGTCGCCCGCGAGGCTTCCCCCGGCGGACCGTGATGCCGTCCCAGCGCACCGGAGCTGCTGCGGCGTACGCGGCGGCGAGCGCGCCGGCCAGGCCGACCAGGAAGAGGAGGAACCGCCACGGGGTGCCGCTGAGCGACACATCGGGCATCAGACTGCCGAGCACGTCGGCGAAGGCGGCGTCGGCGCTCGCGAACAGCGCCCCGAACACGATGAGCAGGACGATCGCCACCGCGACGCTGCGGAGGATGACCCCCAGCCGGCCACGGGAACCCGTCATCCGCGCGCGCACGCCCCGTGCGCCCCAGGCCAGACCGTCCGCGATGGAGCTGAACAGGCCCAGCGAACCCAGAAACACCCCGAGCCAGCTTCGACTGCCGTGCAGGGCCAGTGAGCCCAGCGCGACGGCCGACACGACGGCCAGGAAGACGGGCCAGCCGGCGTCCCGGAGGGCCGGGACGGCGAGGAGCGCCAGTCCGCCGACCGCCCAGAAGGCCGTCCACGGGCGGAGGCGGCGACCGGCCGTCCGCGCGGCGAAGAATGCCCCGAGCGCTGCGGAGACCGCGACGATCAGTGCGTTCGGGCCGAGACCGTCACCCAGCAGCAGGGCGCTCAGCATCGCCGTGACGATGACGGAGCAGAGCGTCGCGCCGCGGATGGCGGCGGGCGCCGCCGGGCGCAGCGTCGACAGCGCGGAGGGCTGAGGGCTGCTCTGCCGCCAGGGGTTGGGCGGATGCGGCTGCCCACCCCGCTGCGCGTATCCCGGCACTTTCGGCGGCTCGGAGGTGGTGTCGCGGGGCTCCGGCACCGAAGCCTTCGACCATGCGATCCGCTCGGACGTTCCGGCCTGCCCCGACGCTTCGGACGGCTCTGGGGCGTCTGCCGGCCGGGGCGTTTCTGACGTGTGATCGGACATGGGACCCCTCCCCTACCGAGGTCCGCACACACCGCCCGCAGGGCAGCGGCTGGGGGCACCCCGGCGTCTCATTTTTGGCGCACGCCCGTCTGGATGATCATCAACGGCGGCGTGGCCGAAAGAGTAGCTTCCGCTCACTGTTCCGGGCCGTGCGGGAGGGAGCTGTGGCAGTACCGTGACAGTCGGGTGGCCCCAGCAGGCGTTCCGTGGTGCCGCCCTACCGCGGGAGCCAGCCCGGCAGTTCTTCCGTCCGTGCCGTCCAGCCTGCCGGTGGTGCGCCTGCCCCTCCCGCCGCGACGACCCCGCCGACGATCGCGCAGGTCGTGTCGACGTCTCCGCCCGCTTGGGCGGTCACCCAGAAAGCCTGCTCGAAATCGCCGAGGCTCCGCGCCGCAGACCAGAGGGCGAACGGAACGGTGTCATGTGCACTGGTACGCCGACCGTTGCCGAGGACCGCTGCGACCGTCCCGGCGTCGCCGTAGTCGAGCATGTCGCGTGCCCGTCGCAGTCCGGCACCGACGGCGCTGCGCGGTACGAGCGCGATGACGCCGTCGAGCAGTTCAGCCGGGGTGGGCGGCCCGGTCGTCGCCGCCGCCAGCGAGGCGGCCGCCGCGACGGCCATCGCGCCCACGACCGCCTCGCGGTGCTGGTGCGTGGTGTACGAGGAGATCTCGGCCTGGTGTGTGGCCTGCTCCGGGTCGTCCGCGTACCAGGCGCCGAGCGGCGCGATGCGCATCGCCGAGCCGTTGCCCCAGGAGCCCTGGCCCTGGAACAGCGCGGACGCCAGCTCCCGCCAGTCACCGCCCTCCCGGACCAGCCTGAGCAAGCGGTTCACGGCGGGGCCGTACCCACGGTCGAAGTCATGATGATGGGCGAAGGAACGGGCGAGCGCGTCCTGGTCGATCCGTTCGTGCTCCGCGAGCACGGCCAGCACCGAGCACGCCATCTCGGTGTCGTCCGTCCACTGCCAGGAGCCGGGGGGAAGTTCCCGCCGCTTCAGCAGCGGATAGTTGGCGGGCACAAAGAACTGGGAGCCAAGTGCGTCTCCCACGGAAAGCCCGCGCAGGCTGGCCAGGGCGCGCAGGAAACGTTGGCCGGAAGCACCGGAAGCAGAGTCAGCGGTTGTCATCGCCCTTCCACTCTATCCGGTGATGCCGTACGGCTCAGGGGTACGCCAGCGCTCGAACGGCCGGTCAAGGGTGTAGCGCCCGTCCTCGCCGAGCATCAGCGTCCGGGTCTCCCCATTGCCCGGATTGGACAGTGACTCGAATTCGGCAACCGACCAGTGGAACCAGCGCATGCAGAACAAGCGCATGGTCAGTCCGTGCGTGACCAGCAGAACGTTCTGCGGGTGGTCGGGCGCCTCGAAACTCCGGTACAGGCTCTCCAGAAAGGCCCCCACCCTGTCGTACACATCGGCTCCGGACTCCCCCTGCGCGAACCGGTAGAAGAAGTGGCCGTACGCGTCCCGGTACGCCTTCTGCAGGCGCACGTCGTCGCGGTCCTGCCAGTTGCCCCAGTCCTGCTCCCGCAGCCGCGGCTCCTCCCGTACCCGCACGTTCTCGAGGTCCAGGCCGAGGGACCTGAATGTCTCGTGGGTGCGGCGGTAGGGCGAGACGTACACGCTGACCCGCTCGCCGTCGAACAACTCCCGCAGCCGCACGCCCGTCTCCCTGGCCTGCCTCAACCCTGTCGCGGTGAGCCTCAGCGCATGGTCCGGCTCACGCTCGTACACCGTGTCGTCGGCATTGCCCTCGGACTCCCCGTGCCGGACGAGGACGATGCGTTTCGGTCGTGCCATGTACCGACCCTAGGGCCTGTCCGACCCTGATCCGCCGGACAGGCCATAGGTCGGCTGCGGCTCATTCGAGCAGCTGTCCGGACTCCATCCGACGGATGTCGCCGGTGAAGCGGCGGCGCAACAGCCGGTCGTGCGAGACCACGACCAGCGCACCCTGCCAGTGGGCCAGCGCTTCCTCCAGTTCCTGTACGAGTCCGGGTGCGAGGTGGTTCGCCGGTTCGTCGAGCAGCAGCAGATCCGCGGGCCGGGCCAGGAGACGAGCGAGAGCGAGCCGTCTGCGCTGCCCCGCCGAAAGCGATCCGACCGGTACTCGGAGGTCGCGGGAACGGAACAGTCCGTACGAGAGCAGCAGTTCCTCCTGTTCGTCATCGGTGAGCGGCAGTCCTCGGCCGAATTCCGTGAGCACACACTCCGCCGGGCGGTGCACCGGTATCTCCTGCGCGAGGTAGCCGATCCCGCCGCGCCGGACCACGCGCCCCGTGTCCGGGGCGAGCACGCCCGCCATGACTCGGAGCAGAGTGGACTTCCCCGCCCCGTTGCCGCCGTGGATCAGCAGTCTGTCGGCTGCCGCCACGGAGAGCCGGTCGACTGCGAGTCTGTCGCCGACCCTTGTGCCGATCAGGGACACAAGGTCTCCCCCGGTCGCGCCGGCCGTGGGCAGTACGGCGAAGCGCAGGGGGTCCGGCGGCCTGGGGACGGGCTGTGCCCTCAGCCGCTCCAGTCGCTTGCGAGCGTTGCGGACCCGGCCGGACACCGAGGCCTGGACCCGGCCTGCGGCCCGGTCGTACGCCATTTTGTTGTTGTCCTTGATGGCGCGGCCGATCGCGACGCCGTGGGCGGTGGTCGACGTGTACTCCTCCAGCTGCGCGGACTCCTCGCACCACTGGGCATAGGACTGCTCCCAGCGTTGCCGTGCGGCGCTCTGCTCGGCCCGGAATCCCGCGTAGCCACCGCCGTAGCGCACGACCGTCCGTCGGTCGGCGTCGACCTCCAGCACCGCAGTGGCGACGTGCTCCAGGAAGACCCGGTCGTGGGACACGGCGACCACGGTGCCGGTATGGGACTGCAGGGCACTCTCCAGCCAGTCGAGCGCGGTTCCGTCCAGGTGGTTGGTGGGTTCGTCGAGCAGCATCACTTCGGGGGACGCCGCGATCAGGCAGGCAAGGCCCAGTCTTGCCTGCTCGCCGCCGGAGAGACTGTCGAGCTTCCTGACCGGCCCTATGTGCGCGAGGCCGAGGCCGTGCATCGCCTTGTCGACGCGGGCGTCCGCTTCGTATCCCCCGCGCGACTCGAACTCGGCGAGCAGGTCTCCGTAGGCGGCGAGCGCGGCATCGTCGGCCGCACCGAGATCCGCCTCGGCCTCCCGCAACTTCCGCTCCATGGCGCGCAGTTCCGCCAACGCGTCGTCGATGGTGTCCTGGACCGTGCGATCGGGCGGCAGTCGTGGAGTCTGGGCCAGCAGGCCGGTGCCGCGGCCGGCGAACCTGAACACACTCCCGGAATCGGGCTGTTCGAGCCCCGCGAGGAGCCGGAGCAAGGTCGTCTTCCCCGCGCCGTTCTCCCCCACGATGCCGATCCGCTCACCCGGGCGCACGGACAGCGAGACATCGTCGAGCAACAGTCTGTCGCCGCGGGACATGGTCACGCCGCGCAGAGAGATCTGGGTAGTCAAGGGCTCCTCCCAATCGAGTCGACCAGAGAACAGCGGAAAAGCGGAAAAGCACGGCAAGGACAGGGGGACCGCGCAGGACAGTTAACGCAATCGATGTCGCATTAAGGTGAGTGTGGCACACTGGAGCCCACTAACGCAACAGGAGTAGCAATTGACTGAACAGAGAACCTCACCGCCGGCCGACCCGCCGCCGCCCCCGCTCGCTCCCGGCACCCGTCGCCCCGGCGGCAGAACCGCCCGTACCCGAGCGGCGGTCCGTGATGCCGTCCTCACTGGCCTGGCGGAGCACGGCTACCCGGGCCTCACAGTCGAATACGTCGCGGAGCATTCCGGCATCCACAAGACCACCCTCTACCGCCGCTGGGGAAACCTCGAAGGGCTCCTCGTGGACGCCCTGGACCTGGCCGGAGAGGACAGCTGGACACCGCCCGACACCGGAAGCCTGGAAGGAGATCTGCGCGCCCTGGCGCACACGACGGCCGCCTCCTTCGAGGACTCCACCGCAGCGGCCGCACCGACCGCGTTCATCGCCGCGGCCTTCCATTCCGAACGCGCCGCAAAGGCGCTGAACGCCTTCTACACAGAGCGGTTCGCCCGCTGCGAGGCCATCGTCGCGCGCGCCGTGTCCCGGCGCGAACTGGACCCGCGCACGGACGCGGGAGCGCTCGTCAGGGCCGTGGTCTCGCCCCTGTTCTTCAGGCTGTTCATCACCCGCGAGCCGATGGACGAAGCGCTGGCCGACCGGTCCGCCGACGCGGCACTGGCAGCCGCCCGCGCCGGAGTCTTCAACTCCCCGGCGGAGTCCGCCTGATCGGCCGCCCGGAGGGCCCCTGGCTCACCGCTCCGGCGACACCGGTCCAGCCAGGCCGGTCACACCGTCCACGACGGCTCCAGCTGAACGACGTCTCCCGCCAGTTCCGCCACGTCGTCCTCGGTCTGCGCCCGTTGCGACAGCCGCTCGATGCTCCCCGCCCGATACTTGCCGCGCTCGGCACTCGACTGCCACATGGACAACACGAGGAACTCGTGCCCCGGCGCCTCCCCGAACACCCCTCGCAGCATGCCGGGCGATCCGGCCATCGCCGGATTCCACACCCGCTCCTGCATCAACGCGAAGTGCTCCACCCGGTCCTCGCGCACCTTGCTGTGCGCCACCCGGACCACATCCGCATCGGTGAAGCGCGGCTCGAAGCCGGTCTTCACATCGAAGCGGTGCTCGAACAGCTTGACCTGGATGCCGCTGTACGTACCGGACTGCGCGGCGGCCAGGCCGTCGTGTGCGCGCGCCATGAACGAGTCGTAGAAGACGCGGTTGTCCCAGAAGGCGAAGACGTGCGCCACATCCGGACGCCCCCGGCTCCACCCGCCGCCCTGGCCCCTGAATCCGGGCTCACCCAGCAGCTCCGCCCATTTCCGCTGCCCCCGTTCAAAACCTCGACGGTCCACCACGGTGCAACGAATCCACTTGACCAGCACCGCGCCATCGTACGGTGCCGGGCGTGGCACCGGTCACGCTCTGATGGAGTACGCCCGAAGTGACCGCGATGAACCGCAGAATGATCTCCATGGTCTCGCTGCACACCAACCCCCTGCTCGCCCGGCTCGAATCCGCGGAACGTGTCCTCGTCGCAGGGGCCGGCGGCGGCTTCGACATCTACGCGGGACTCCCCATCGCGCTCTCCCTGTTCCACCAGGGCAAGCGAGTACAGCCGGCCAATCTGTCGTTCAGCGCTCTCGAAGGACTGCCCCTCGAATCCCGGCTCGCCCCGGGAGTCGCCGCCATCACCCCTGAAACAGCCCTCCACCAGGCGTACTTCCCGGAACGCACGCTCGCCCAGTGGCTCGATCTGCACGGCTACCCGAACACGGTCCACGCCTTCTCCCGTGTGGGCGTACAACCGCTGCGTGCCGCCTACCGGGCGTTGATCGAGAAGTACGAGATCGACGCGGTCGTCCTGGTCGACGGCGGTACGGACATCCTGATGCGCGGCGACGAATCCGGCCTCGGCACCACGGAGGAGGATCTGACCAGCGTGGCCGCGCTCGCCGCAATCGACGTACCGGAACGCCTCGTTGTCTCCATCGGCTTCGGCATCGACGCGTACCACGGGGTGAGCCACGTCTCGTGCTGGAGAACATCGCCGCACTCGAACGCGACGGTTCCTGCCTCGGCGCGTTCTCCGTATCCCGTACGACACGTGAAGGCGCGCTGTTCGTCGATGCCGTGGCACACTCCCAGCACGACACGCCCGACCACCCCAGCATCGTGAACGGGTCGATCGCCGCCGCCGTCCAAGGAGCTTTCGGGGACGTCCGATTCACCTCGCGCACCCGTGGCAGCGAGCTGGCAGCGAGCTGTTCATCAACCCTCTGATGACGCTCCGCTTCGCCTTCGAGCTGGACGGGGTCGCCCGCAACTGCCTCTGTCTCGACCGCATCGAGAACACCCGTCTCATCCGTCAGGTCAGCAGCGCCATCGAGAACTTCCGGGACGAGGTCAAGCAGCGGCCGCCGCGCCGCATTCCGCACTGAACCGGAGACGCAACGAGACCACCAGCCCACGAGGCCCCAGACCATGACGAACCGATGGCCCGATGGCCCGATTTCATCGCCGAAAACCAAGCCGGTTGGCTCCACGGTCGGTTACGGACATGATCGGGTGATGCGAACGGCCCGACGGCCCAGCAGCAAGCCAGGGAGGCAAGTCCGATGAGCACGCCCAACAAGGACATGGACAAGGTCGAAGTCAGACTCAAATGGGATCCCAGCCCTTCGGGAACCCCCGCACATGACCTCGACATCATCGCGGCGACCTACCTCGCCGAAGCACCGTACGGCAGCCCCGCGTACCTCGTGCACTTCGACAGCCGCTCACCCGACGGCACCATCACCCTCAACCGCGACAGCAGGACCGGCCAGGGCCTCGGCTTCGACGAGGTGATGACTCTGGAGCTGAACCGGCTGTCGACCGCGTACACCCGGGTCGTCGTCGGGGTCGCCATCCAACAGCGCGACGGCCGCAGGACGTTCGCCGAGATAGCGAACACCGGTGTTCAGGTCCGGGAGGGCTACACGAACCTGGCGGAGGACGACTTCTCCGCGGTCGGCGCGGCCACCGCGGCGACCGTGGCCGAGTTCGTCCGGGGCGCCGCCGGGGCCTGGGAGTTCCACGGCACGGTCCGGGGCTTCGACGGCGACCCCAATTTGTTCGCCGGAACGATGGGCAGCCGTACGCCCGGCACGTGACACGTCACAGCACGCGGTCCCGTCCCAGCGCTGCGGGAGTACGGCCTGCCCGGCCTCGCACGGTCGTTTCGCACGTCCGCGCGAGGCCCCTCGGTCAGGCTCCGACGTAGTCCGCGAGGTGCTCGCCGGTGAGGGTGGAGCGGGCGGCCACGAGGTCGGCGGGGGTGCCCTCGAAGACGATCCGGCCGCCGTCGTGACCGGCGCCGGGGCCCAGGTCGATGATCCAGTCGGCGTGCGCCATGACCGCCTGGTGGTGCTCGACGACGATGACCGACTTGCCGGAGTCGACCAGCCGGTCGAGCAGACCGAGCAGTTGCTCGACATCGGCGAGGTGGAGGCCGGTGGTCGGCTCGTCGAGGACGTACACACCGCCCTTCTCGGCCATGTGGGTCGCCAGCTTGAGCCGCTGCCGCTCGCCGCCGGACAGTGTGGTGAGCGGCTGGCCGAGGCTGAGGTAGCCGAGGCCGACGTCGGCGAGCCGCTCAAGGATCTTGTGCGCGGCCGGTGTGCGGGCCTCTCCGGCGCCGAAGAACCCCTCGGCCTCGGTCACCGACATCGCGAGCACCTCGCTGATGTCGCGGCCGCCGAAGCGGTAGTCGAGCACCGATGCCTCGAACCGCTTCCCCTCGCACTCCTCGCAGGTGGTGGCGACGCCCGCCATCATCGCCAGATCGGTGTAGATGACACCGGCGCCGTTGCAAGTCGGGCAAGCGCCCTCGGAGTTGGAGCTGAACAGCGCCGGCTTCACGCCGTTGGCCTTGGCGAACGCCTTGCGGATCGGGTCGAGCAGCCCGGTGTACGTCGCCGGGTTGCTCCGTCGCGATCCGCGGATGGCGCCCTGGTCGACCGACACCACATCCGCGCCCTCGGGGATCGAGCCGTGCACGAGCGAGCTCTTGCCGGAGCCCGCGACGCCGGTGATCACGGTAAGCACGCCGAGCGGAATGTCGACGTCGACGCCCCGCAGGTTGTGTGCCGTGGCGCCACGGACCTCCAGCGCCCCGGTGGGCTTGCGCACCGTCTCCTTGACGGCCGCCCGGTCGTCGAGATGCCGGCCGGTGACGGTGTCGCCGGCCCGCAGCCCCTCGACGGTGCCCTCGAAGCAAACGGCGCCGCCCGCCGTACCCGCGCCGGGTCCGAGGTCGACGACATGGTCGGCGATCGCGATCGTCTGCGGCTTGTGCTCCACGACGAGCACTGTGTTGCCCTTGTCCCGCAGCCGCAGCAGCAGGTCGTTCATCCGCTGGATGTCATGGGGGTGCAGGCCGATGGTGGGTTCGTCGAAGACATAGGTGACGTCGGTGAGCGAGGAGCCGAGGTGGCGGATCATCTTGACGCGCTGCGCCTCGCCGCCCGACAGCGTGCCCGACGGCCGGTCCAGCGAGAGGTAGCCGAGACCGATCTCCACGAACGAGTCGAGGGTCCGCTGGAGCGCGGCGAGCAGCGGGGCCACCGACGGATCGTCGAGGCCGCGCACCCACTCGGCCAGGTCGTTGATCTGCATCGAGCAGGCGTCGGCGATGCTCATCTTCTTGATCTTCGACGAGCGGGCCTCCTCGCTGAGCCGGCTGCCCGCGCACTCGGGGCAGGTGGTGAAGGTGACCGCCCGCTCCACGAACTCGCGGATGTGCGGCTGCAGCGCCTCCTTGTCCTTGGACAGGAACGACTTCTGGATCTTGGGGATCAGCCCCTCGTAGGTGAGGTTGACGCCCTCGACCTTCACCTTGGTCGGTTCCCGGTAGAGGAAGTCCTGCATCTCCTTCCTGGTGAACTTGCGGATCGGCTTGTCGGGGTCGAGGAGGCCGGACTCGGCGTAGACCCGCACGGTCCAGAAGCTGTCCGACTTCCAGCCGGGGATGGTGAACGCGCCCTCGGAGATCGACTTGGAGTCGTCGTAGAGCTGGGTGAGGTCGATGTCCGAGACCGTGCCGCGGCCTTCGCAGCGCGTGCACATGCCGCCGGTGCGGGTGAAGGTCCGCTTGACGGTCTTGGTCCGGTCGGCACCGCGGTCGACCTTGAACGCACCGCTCGCCTGGACCGAGGCGACGTTGAAGGAGAACGCCTGGGGCGAGCCGATGTACGGCTTGCCCAGCCGACTGAAGAGGATGCGCAGCATCGCGTTGGCGTCGGTGGCGGTGCCGACCGTGGAGCGCGGGTCGGCGCCGAGGCGCTGCTGGTCGACGGTGATCACGGTCGTCAGGCCGTCGAGCACGTCGACCTCGGGCCGTGCGAGAGTCGGCATGAAGCCCTGCACGAAGGCGCTGTACGTCTCGTTGATCAGCCGCTGCGACTCCGCGGCGATGGTGCCGAACACCAGCGAGCTCTTGCCCGAACCGGAGACTCCGGTGAACACCGTCAGCCGGCGCTTCGGGATCTCGATGCTGACGTCCTTGAGGTTGTTCACGCGCGCGCCGTGCACGCGGATCAGATCATGGCTGTCGGCAGCGTGCGGCGCAGGCGACTGCGTGTCCGCCCTCTTGGCCATGCTCATCGTGTCTCCATCTGTCGGGCGGAGCCGCCCTCGCGGTCTCCGTCTGTGTCGCCTGGCTCGATATCACCCGATTCGAGCAATACATCTGATTCTGGTTCTGGTTCTGCCGCGTCTTCGTGGGTCCGGTCGCGGCAGCGGTCCGCCGTCCGTCCCGATCGGCGGGCGTGGCCGCGATCGCCGTACGGTTCAGCGGACCTCGTTGATGCGGACGAGATTGCCCGCGGGATCACGGAAGGCGCAGTCGCGAATCCCGTACGGCTGCTCGGTCGGCTCCTGGACGACCTCGGCGCCGCCGGCCTGCAGCCGATCGAAGGTGCCGTCGAGGTCGGCGGTGGCCAACGTGATGATGGCGTAGGTGCCCTTGGCCATCATCTCGGTGATGGTACGCCGCTCGTCCTCGGTGACCCCGGGGTCGGCGGCCGGCGGGTGCAGGACGATGGACGTGCCGGGCCGGCCGGCGGGGCCGACCGTGATCCAGCGCATCCCGCCGAATCCGACGTCGTTGCGGACCTCGAATCCCAGGATGTCCCGGTAGAAGGCCAGCGAGGCGTCCGGGTCCTCGTGCGGAAGGAAGCTCGAATGAATCGTGATGTCCATGAACGTCACGCTAATCGCGGCCCGGTGACCGCGCTTCTCGATTCCTGACCGGTCTGGTCACCTGCTTCGCCACACACGACGGCAGCCCCGCGGTCGCCCGCGCGGCCTCGCGTCGGTAGGCGCTGGGCGGCATGCCCACCAGCTCGGTGAAGCGCGTGCTGAAGGTCCCCAGCGACGAGCAACCGACTGTGAAACAGACCTCGGTGACGCTGAGATCACCACGCCGCAACAGCGCCATCGCCCGCTCGATGCGCCGCGTCATCAGGTAGCCGTACGGCGACTCCCCGTACGCCTGCCGGAACGCCCGGCTCAGGTGTCCCGCCGACATGTGCACACCACGGGCGAGCGCCTCGACGTCCAGCGGCTGCGCGAACTCCCGGTCCATCCGGTCCCGGACACGGCGCAGTCGCGCCAGGTCGCGCAGGCGCTGCGCCTCATCGGGTTTGCTGGTCACCTGCGAGATCGTGCCACACCGCGAGGACCGCCGCGCGCCGATGCGTTCGCGACCGAGTACCGGCTCACGGACGGGGATGTTCCGGACACGCGGGAGGGCGCCGACCAGAAGTCGACGCCCTCCTTGAGCTGTGGTTCAGCTACCGGGACACATCATGCGGGATGACACGTCCCCCGCGATTCCGCGGCCGGTCAGCTGCAACCGCTGGTCGAGCCGCAACCCTCGCAGATGTAGCAGGATCCGGCGCGCTGCATCTTCGTACCGCAGGAGAAGCAGAGCGGCGCGTCCGCGCTGATGCCCAGCTGCATCTCGACGAGCTCCGCCGAGGTGTGCGCGGTCTTCGGGGCGGGCTTCTCCGCCTCCTGCACCGCGGCCACCGCCTTCAGAGGCTCCGTCCGCACCGGGGCGGACTGGGCCAGGGTCTCGACGTCCAGTTCCTCGTCCTCGATGGAGGGCTCGTACGAACCCGTGTCGAGGTGGCGCTGACGCTCCTCGGCCGAGTGGATGCCGAGCGCCGAGCGGGTCTCGAAGGGCAGGAAGTCCAGCGCGAGGCGGCGGAAGATGTAGTCGACGATCGACTGCGCCATCCGCACGTCCGGGTCGTCCGTCATGCCGGCCGGCTCGAAGCGCATGTTGGTGAACTTCGAGACGTACGTCTCCAGCGGGACGCCGTACTGCAGGCCGACCGAGACGGCGATGGAGAAGGCGTCCATCATGCCCGCGAGGGTGGAGCCCTGCTTGGACATCTTCAGGAAGACCTCGCCGAGACCGTCGTCCGGGTAGGAGTTGGCGGTCATGTAGCCCTCGGCGCCGCCCACCGTGAAGGAGGTGGTGATGCCGGGACGGCCCTTGGGGAGACGCTTGCGGACCGGGCGGTACTCGACGACCTTCTCGACCGCGGCACGGATGGTGTCCTCGGCCTTGGCGGTGACTGCATCCGCTGCGGACTTTCCCTTCTCCTTGGTCTTGGCGGAGAGGGGCTGACCGACCTTGCAGTTGTCGCGGTAGATGGCGAGCGCCTTGACGCCCATCTTCCACGCCTCGAAGTAGACCTCTTCGACGTCCTCGACGGTGGCCGTCTCCGGCAGGTTCACCGTCTTGGAGAGCGCGCCGGAGATCCACGGCTGGATCGCGGCCATCATGCGCACGTGACCCATCGCGGAGATGGAACGCTCGCCCATCGCGCAGTCGAATACCTCGTAGTGCTCGGTCTTCAGGCCGGGGGCGTCGATCACATTGCCGTGCTCGGCGATGTGGGCGACGATCGCCTCGATCTGCTCCTCCTGGTAGCCCAGGCGGCGCAGGGCCTGCGGGACGGTGCCGTTGACGATCTGCATCGAGCCGCCGCCGACCAGCTTCTTGAACTTGACCAGGGCGAGGTCGGGCTCAAGGCCGGTGGTGTCGCAGGACATCGCGAGACCGATGGTGCCGGTGGGCGCGATGACCGAGGCCTGCGCGTTGCGGAAACCGTTCTTCGCGCCGAGCCGGACCACGTCCTGCCAGGCCTCCGTGGCGGCGGCCCAGATCGGGTTGTCCAGGTCGTCCATGTGGACGGCCGCGGCGTTGGCGTCGGCGTGCTGCTTCATGACGCGCTGGTGCGGCTCGGCGTTGCGGGCATAGCCGTCGTACGGGCCGACGACCGCGGCGAGCTCGGCGGATCGCTTGTACGAGGTGCCGGTCATCAGCGAGGTGATGGCACCGGCGAGGGCGCGGCCGCCGTCGCTGTCGTAGGCGTGGCCGGTCGCCATCAGCAGGGCGCCGAGGTTGGCGTAACCGATGCCCAGCTGGCGGAAGGCGCGGGTGTTCTCGCCGATCTTCTGGGTCGGGAAGTCGGCGAAGCAGATGGAGATGTCCATCGCTGTGATGACCAGCTCGACGACCTTGGAGAAGCGCTCGGACTCGAAGGACTGGTTGCCCTTGCCGTCGTCCTTGAGGAACTTCATCAGGTTCAGCGAGGCGAGGTTGCACGAGGTGTTGTCCAGGTGCATGTACTCGGAGCAGGGGTTCGAGCCGTTGATCCGGCCGGACTCCGGGCAGGTGTGCCAGGCGTTGATGGTGTCGTCGTACTGGATGCCCGGGTCGGCGCACGCCCAGGCCGCCTCGGCCATCTTGCGGAAGAGGGACTTGGCCTCGACCTCTTCGATGACGTCGCCGGTCATCCGGGCACGCAGCCCGAACTTGCCGCCGGACTCGACGGCCTTCATGAACTCGTCGTTCACGCGGACCGAGTTGTTGGCGTTCTGGTACTGGACGGACGTGATGTCGTCGCCGCCCAGATCCATGTCGAAGCCCGCGTCGCGCAGGGCGCGGATCTTCTCCTCCTCCTTCACCTTGGTCTCGATGAAGTTCTCGATGTCGGGGTGGTCGACGTCGAGGATGACCATCTTGGCCGCGCGCCGGGTGGCGCCACCGGACTTGATCGTTCCGGCGGAGGCGTCGGCCCCGCGCATGAAGGAGACCGGACCGGAGGCGTTGCCGCCGGAGGACAGCAGCTCCTTGGAGGAGCGGATACGGGAGAGGTTCAGGCCGGCGCCGGAGCCGCCCTTGAAGATCATGCCCTCTTCCTTGTACCAGTCGAGGATCGACTCCATGGAGTCGTCGACGGCCAGGATGAAGCAGGCGGAGACCTGCTGCGGCTGGGGCGTTCCGACGTTGAACCAGACCGGCGAGTTGAAGCTGAAGATCTGGTGCAGGAGGGCGTACGCCAACTCGTGCTCGAAGATCTCGGCGTCCGCGGGAGAGGCGAAGTAGCCGTGGTCCTCGCCGGCCTTGCGGTACGTCTTCACGATCCGGTCGATGAGCTGTCGCAGACCGGTCTCGCGCTGCGGGGTGCCGACGGCCCCGCGGAAGTACTTGCTGGTGACGATGTTGACCGCGTTCACCGACCAGAAGTCGGGGAACTCGACGCCACGCTGCTCGAAGTTGATCGAACCGTCGCGCCAGTTGGTCATGACGACGTCACGGCGCTCCCACGCCACCTCGTCGTACGGATGTACGCCGGGGGTGGTGTGGACGCGCTCGATACGCAGACCCTTGCTCGACTTGGCTCCCTTGGCTCGGGAACCTCGTGCCGGGCCGCTCGCCGTCTCTGTCATGCCGCCTCCCATATGTGGGCAAAAACACCCTAAAGTGCCCAGAACTTCCCGGGGCACTGTCTGTCTCTGATGCCTCGGGCGCCACGCAGAGCGCCCGGAGCAGGTCTATGAAGCCGCCTTGCCGCCGATCCACGGAACCGTGACGACCGGCCGGCGCCGATCAGTCGGCGGCGACGGAGGGAACGGGGACCTCAAGGATCTCGCCCCTCCCTCGTTCCTCCACGGGAGGCCGCCGCTCACGGAGTTCCGTGATGGCGGCCTCGAAGTCTTCGAGTGTGTCGAACGCCCGGTACACGGACGCGAAGCGCAGGTACGCGACGAGGTCGAGTTCCTGCAGGGGGCCGAGGATGGCCAGGCCCACGTCATGAGTGGTCAGCTCGGCACTGCCGGTGGCACGCACCGCCTCCTCGACCCGCTGGCCGAGCTTGGCGAGGGCGTCCTCGGTGACCGGCCGGCCCTGGCATGCCTTGCGCACGCCGGAGATGACCTTGGTGCGACTGAAGGGTTCGGTCACACCGCTGCGCTTCACCACCATCAGCGAGCAGGTCTCCACCGTCGTGAAACGGCGGGAGCAGTCGGGGCACTGGCGGCGGCGTCGGATCGATGTCCCGTCGTCGGTGGTGCGACTGTCGACGACCCGGCTGTCGGGGTGCCTGCAGAAGGGGCAGTGCATGGCTCCCAACCCTCCTTCACAGCACGACTGAATAGCCTCTCCAGGGCCCGCAGGGCCCCTCGAAGCTGTCACAAGCATAGGCGATGGCCGCACCCTCGGCGGACCGGGGACCACAACTTCTGGGCGGCTGGAACAATCCAACCACTAGATCTTGGGTTTGGCTGCGCATTCGGCCCTACCGCGTGTCGCGCATCACGAGCGATCGGCAGGCAGCGTACGACCGCAGACGAGGGTACGGGAACAGTCCGGCCGCCAGGATTGCGGGGCTCCCACTGTCGGACTCGAACAACGACTCGACGACCACCCCGCATCGCGGCGCCACAACGGCGGCCGCTACCGTAAAAGCCCGAATTACAGGCCGACCCGGACCACCGTCCCGGTCTCTCGGCCATCGCACATACACCCGGCAGAGAACGCACGGCAGACTTTTATTCGTTTTTCACTCGAACGTGTGTTTGGCGCAACCTTTCGAAAGCTACTACCGTTGTCCAGCTAGGGAGACCATTCGAGAGGGGCCGACGTGACCACCACCGCAGACAGTGCCACCATCACTGCCCAGGACCGCTCCCAGAGCCGATTCGAGCCGGTGCATGCCATGAATGACTCAGTCACGAACATGGAGGGGCCGGAGTCCGCGCGCCCAGCGCGCTCCTTGCCCGGCCGACCTCCTGGAATCCGGGCGGACAGCTCGGGGCTCACGGACCGGCAGCGGCGAGTGATCGAGGTGATCCGGGATTCCGTGCAGCGGCGTGGCTACCCGCCCTCGATGCGGGAGATCGGTCAGGCGGTGGGCCTGTCCAGCACGTCCTCCGTCGCCCATCAGCTGATGGCCCTGGAGCGCAAGGGCTTCCTGCGCCGTGACCCCCACCGCCCGCGGGCGTACGAGGTCCGCGGTTCGGACCAGCCCAGTTCGCAGCCCACCGATACGACCGGCAAGCCCGCGGCGTCGTATGTGCCGCTGGTCGGCCGGATCGCGGCCGGTGGCCCGATCCTCGCCGAGGAGTCGGTCGAGGACGTCTTCCCTCTGCCCCGCCAACTCGTCGGTGACGGCGAGCTGTTCGTGCTGAAGGTCGTCGGTGACTCGATGATCGAGGCGGCGATCTGCGACGGCGACTGGGTCACCGTACGCCGCCAGCCCGTCGCGGAGAACGGCGACATCGTGGCAGCCATGCTGGACGGCGAGGCCACGGTCAAGCGGTTCAAGCGGGAGGACGGCCATGTCTGGCTGCTCCCGCACAACTCCGCCTACCAGCCGATCCCGGGCGACGAGGCGACGATCCTCGGCAAGGTGGTTGCTGTACTGCGGCGGGTGTGACGCTCGCCGGTTCCGACCGGGCCCCGGGATCCACTGCGCCGATCCCGGGGCCTGCCTGTGCCACCAGGCACCGGAGCGGACTACTTGCCGTCGGCCTTGGCCGCCGCATCGATCGCCGCGAGTGAGCGGCGCGCCTGGTTCCGGTCGGTGGTGTACCAGAAGTCGGGCAGCGAGGCGCGCAGATAGCTGCCGTACCGGGCGTTGGCCAGGCGCGGATCGAGTACGGCGACCACGCCCTTGTCGCCGGTGGCCCGGACGAGCCGGCCGGCCCCCTGAGCCATCAGCAGCGCGGCATGTGTCGCCGCGACGGCCATGAACCCATTGCCGCCCGCCTCCTCGACCGCCTTCTGGCGCGCGCTCATCAGCGGATCGTCGGGACGCGGGAACGGGATCCGGTCCATGATCACCAGCTGGCAGCTGGCCCCCGGCACATCGACGCCCTGCCAGAGCGACAGCGTGCCGAACAGGCAGGTCTCGGGATCGGCGGCGAAATTCTTGATCAGCTCTCCGAGCGTCTCCTCGCCCTGGAGCAGGATCGGCTTGTCCAGCCTGCCCCTCAGCTCCTCCGCGGCGGCCTGGGCCGCCCGCATGGAGGAGAACAGCCCGAGGGTGCGCCCGCCGGCCGCCTCCACCAGCTCGGCGAGCTCGTCCAGCATGTCGGTGCGGGAGCTTTCCCTCCCCGGCGTGGCCAGATGCCTGGCGACGTAGAGGATGCCCTGCTTCGGGTAGTCGAACGGTGAGCCGACGTCGAGCCCCTTCCACTGCGGAAGGTCGTCGCCCGCGGTGCCTTCGGGGGCCAGGCCGAGCGAGGCTCCCACCCCGTTGAAGTCCCCGCCGAGCTTGAGTGTGGCCGAGGTGAGGACGACGGACCGCTCGGCGAAGAGCTTCTCGCGCAGCAGCCCCGAGACGGAGAGCGGTGCGACCCGGAGGGAGGCGCCGAAACGGTCATGGCGCTCGTACCAGACGACGTCGAATTCCGAGCCCTGGGTGATGCGCTCGGCGACGCCATGGATCGTCTCCACCGAGGCCAGGGCCTGCTTGCGGACGGCGTCCTCGTCCTGGACGGACTTGTCCCGGGTGTTGCCCAGGGCCGAGATCACCGTACGCGCGGCGTCGCGCAGCGCCAGCAGTGCGTAGCCGAGGTCCTCGGGGACCTCTTCCAGGCGGCCCGGGAGCGCCAGCTCCATGACCCGCTCGAACCCTTCCGACGCGGTCTGCAGCGCGTCGGCCGCCTTCTCGTTGACCAGCTTCGCCGCGCGGCGCACCGCGCGGTTGACCTGGCCGGGGGTGAGCTCGCCGGTGGCCACCCCGGTGACCCTGGAGACCAGCTCATGGGCCTCGTCGACGATCAGCACCTCGTGCTGCGGGAGCACCGGCGCGCCCTCGATGGCGTCGATGGCGAGAAGGGCGTGATTGGTGACGACGACATCGGCGAGCTTGGCCCGCTCACGGGCGAGCTCGGCGAAGCACTCCGCGCCGTACGCGCACTTGCTGGCGCCCAGGCATTCGCGGGAGGAGACGGAGACCTGTGCCCAGGCACGGTCGGAGACCCCCGGAGTGAGGTCGTCGCGATCGCCGGACTCGGTCTCGTCGGACCAGTCCCTCAGCCGGAGCAGATCCTGGCCGAGCTTGCTCGACGGGGCAGCGGCCTCGAACTGGTCGAAGAGCCCCTCCTCCTCGTCCTGCGGCACCCCTTCGTGGAGCCGGTGCAGGCAGAGGTAGTTCGACCGGCCCTTGAGCATGGCGAAATCGGGACGCCGACGCAGCAGCGGATGCAGGGCGTCGACGGTGCGCGGAAGGTCGCGCTCCACGAGCTGACGCTGGAGTGCCAGCGTGGCCGTGGCCACCACAACCCGCTCCCCGTGCGCCAGCGCGGGCACCAGGTAGCCGAGGGACTTGCCCGTGCCGGTGCCGGCCTGGACGAGCAGATGGGAATTGTCGTCGACGGCCTCGGCAACGGCCTCGGCCATGGCGGCCTGGCCGGGTCGTTCCGTGCCGCCGACGGCGGTCACGGCGGCGTGCAGGAGCTCGGGGAGGGATGGCTTCGTCATAGCCCGACCAGCGTACGGGGCGCCACTGACAACAGCGGTCACTCCCGGACTCCGCCGGCGGGGTGGAGCGGGTTGGGAACGGTCCCGTGGATGGCCGCGTGCGGGCGCTGGGGCCGGTCCCGGTAGCCGTCGACGTGCAGGCGGTTGCGGTTCAGACAGAGACGTTCGATGCGCGGTGTCAGCAGGTCGAACATCTCGAACCGCTCCTTGAGCTCGGGAAAGCGGGCCTGGTGGCGGAGGATCTCGGCCCGGACGAGTGACCAGAAATCGCCCTCCGGAACTCCCAGCTGTTCCTCGCACAGCGAGGACAGGAAGCGGAACACCCCGATGAACAGTCCGGAGTGGATGAACTGAGTGAGGAACGAGGGTTCCTCGGTGAGCAGGATGCGGCGGACGTCCTCGGGCATCGAATCGTGCTCCGGCAGCGGCCGTGCGCTGATGTTCACATCGTCGACGAAGTCCTTGATCGCCAGGCGCACCGGTACGTCGTGGTCGTCGAAGACCACGATGGCGTTCTCGCCGTGCGGGGAGAAGACCGTGCCGTACCGGTAGAGGAAGTGCAGCAGCGGCGGCAGCAGGGCGGCGAAGAGGTGGGTCAGCCAGGCGGTGGGCGTCAGCCCGGAGCGGGCGACGAGCTCGGCCGTGAAGGCGCGGCCCTGCGGGTCGGTGTGGAGCAGCGAGGCAAGGGTCCGGGCCCGCTCCCCGGGCGCGAGCCGGGGCTGGAGGGGCTCGCGCCAGATCGCGCCGAGGATCTCCTTGAACTGGTACGGGACCTCGGGAAGGTGGTCGTAGAGCGGGTGCTCGACCGTCACCGAGGCCACCTCGCCGAGCAGGATGACCCGGCAGGTGTCACGCAGAAAGGCGTCCTGGTCGCGCAGGCCGTGGACCCAGGTGGTGACGGCGGGGGCCGCGAGGGTGCGTTCGGTCGGCAGTCCTCGCCAGACCAGCGTGTTGAGGATCGACAGGGGCAGCTTGACGGTGTGCCGGTCGGGGCGGGCCACGTTGCTGAAGGTGCGGATGGACTGCTGCGGCAGCCTGAGGTCCGCGTCGGCGTGGAGCGGAACGATGTCACCGGCGGCGATGGCGGGGGCGAAGACCGGAACGATCCATTCGTCCCACTGCCAGGGGTGTACGGGAAGGCAGAGATAGCTGTCGGGATCGAGGCCGCGGGTGCGGAGCACGGTGGCGAAGGAGTCACGTACGGACGGGTCGAGCTCCTGTGCGTACAACTGCTCCGGGGCGGTCAGACCGGCCACTCCGCGGTAGGCGGCGATCCTCGTGGAGACCGCGATCCACGGCAGCGTGAGGGGCCTGCGGGCCTCGGGGGTGTAGCGCGAGGCATCGGTGGCGGAGAAGCCGAGGCGGCCCTTGTTGGCGACGAGCCAGGGGTGGCCGGTCTGGTGGCCCTCCAGCTCGGCGTAGTCGAGGTCGGCCAGCCGGGCCGCGGGGAGCGCGGTGTGGTCGAGCCGGGCGTCGGCGGTGAGGGTGGTGGTGATCTCGCGGATGAGGTGCCCGAGGGTGGCGCCGTCGATGTCGAGGAGGCGGCGGGCGCGGACGAGGAACTGCAGCGGATCACGGAAGGGGACGGCGCCGGTGTCCGGGTCACCGGGTGTACTCCCGTGTGTCTCCGGACCGGGGGCGCTCCCGCACGAATCCGGACCGGAGGCGCTCGCGCGCGTCTCCAGAATCGAGTCCGGGGCGATGCGCCAACTCCCGTACACGCCCCGCCGGGCACGGAAGCCGAGGGTTGTGCCGTCGTCGAGTCCGAGGGTGTACGTATCGCCTCCGCCGGGCTGCCCGACCGGCTCGATGACTTCCTCGTAGGCGAATTGACCGAGCATCTTCGCGAGCAGTCGGGCGGCGGCTCCGTCCCAGACCGTCCGGTTCAGTTCTGGCGTGCTGAGCAGCTCGGCGGACTCCGCTGAATCATGGCTCGCGGGATATTTCGGCACGGGGACTCCTCGGGATGGAACCGATGGGGTTCGAGCGGGGTGAGTGATGCAGCAGTTCGTTCACAGTTGGGCACGATGGTTTCGGTCGCGGACCATCAGGGCGGCTCGTTTGTCGGGGAGTTCGAGTTCCGCGGAGAAGCGGAATCCGGCACTCAGAAATGCGGATACGGACGGGGTGTTGCGCAGATCGGGTTCGGCGACAACCCGCGCACACTGGGGACGGTTGTCGAGTACGAGGTCGGCGACGGCCCGCAGCAGGGTGGTGCCGACGCCACGTCCGCGGTTGTGCACACCACCGATGAGCAGGTGGATTCCGGTGTCGTGCGGACGAGCGGGGTAGTGCCGTGCCAGCGGGTCGAGATCCGCGCGGTAGATCTCCCAGTAGCTCATGGGGATGCCTGCCAGTACGCCGAGGCAGGGGACGCTGCGTCCGTCGCCGTCGAGTTGGGGACGCAGATGCGCGGCTGTGACGGCTTCGGGTCCGGCGAGTTCCCAGAAGGCCGCGACCGCGGGGTCGTTCATCCAGCGACTCAGTACGGCGAGATCGCGTTCCAGCCGCACGGGGACGAGCTGGAAGACTCCGGCCGGGGTGGTGACCGGTCGCCAGTCGGCCGGACGGTCCAGCAGATCGGAGGCGGCCGCCCTGCTGATGGCCGGCGGTGTGTCCGCTGCCGGGCCCGCGTCGCCCGGGACGGACGACGCGGGTGACGGGAGCGACGCGGGCGCGCCGGGCTGCAGGTGCGGCGCCGCGGTGGCCGGTGTGTCCGCCCCGAACAGGGCGAGGAGTTCTTCGGAGAGCTCCAGGTCCAGGGTGTCCTCGGCACCGGTGTCGGCCTGTGGGGCAGGGCCGGTCGCGGCGTCGATGTGCGCATCGGCGGGAGCCACGGTGTCGCTCTCCTCTCGGCGGTTCAAGCGGTGGTCATGTTCCCTCAGGAACACAGGGGGTTGGCAATGGTGACGTAGACGGACTGGGTGTCGACGGGACCGACGAGTTCGTCCAGGCCGTGCATCCGGGTCAGCAGGTTGGCCTTGCACCGCAGGTGGGACTTCTCCAGCAGGTGCGTGGGGAGCGGGGAGCCCAGGGCGGCGACCGAGCCGAGGAACCGGCGGAAGGCCGCGACGAGTACGCGTTCGTCGGCGAGGTGCTGGGCCCCGAACGCTCCGATCAGGCCGAACACGTTGTTGATGCCGAGGTAGTAGGCGAAGCGTTCGTCGGTGACCTCGTCGGAGACGAAGGTGTCGCTGGCCGATCCGATACCCGCGAGCCGGTGCTCCAGCGCCGCGCGGTGGGACTCGCGGAAGTAGTAGCCCTGGTTGTCGCGGTACCGGCCGCCGACGGGCCAGCCCTCGGCGTCGAGCAGTACCAGGGTGTTCTGCTGGTGGGCTTCGAGGGCCACGCCCGCGTGGGCGTCGAGCCAGAGCACGGGGCCCACGACCCGGTTCAGGTAGCGCAGGAACCACTCGGCGGCGACCGCGCCCACGGTCCGTCCGGTGGCGGCGGCCAGGGAGAGCACGATCTCGGCGAGGCGTGAGTGCATGCCCGTCCTGCCCTGCCACGGGCGCGGGGCGGTCAGGGCCGCGATGCAGACCGCGTCGTCGTGCGGCCCGAACGGATTGTGGCGCAGCATCACGTCGAGGCCCTGCACGGGTTCGCCGTCCGGGCCGTCGACGGCGAGCCAGGCGGGGTCGCGGACGATGTCGAATCCCGGATGGGCGGCGTGCCACTGCGTGGCGAGCCCGCTGCGGAGCAGCCGGTGGACCTCCACGCCGCGGTGGAGTTCCTTGCGGAGGTTCTCCCGGCGGGAGTTGGTGATGCGTACGCCGAGGGAGAGCTTGAGCATGACCTCGACACCGGGCCGGTGCACGGTGCGGACGGAGGAGGTGGGGTGCCAGCGCCGGCCGTGCGGTCCCAGGTCGTGGAGGAGTCCGGCGTCGAGCAGGGCGGCCACTTCGGGACGGTGCGCGAGTTCGCGGGCCTGCCAGGGGTGGAGCGGAATCGGTGCGGTGTTGTCGGGGAGGCGCAGCCCCTCGGCGTGGGAGGCGACCAGCTCCGTGGCCGGGACGGGCCGGCCGCCATCGGTCCAGGCGGAGTCGGTGGCCAGCACGGACCGGTCGACGGCCATCCAGTTCAGCGGGAAGGAGCCGTGCGTCTCGGGTGAGTAGAGGCGCGATTCGGCGTCGGAGAGCCCTTCGCGGCTCTTGGGGGTGGGGTGGAGCGGATGTCCGAGCAGAAGTGACTGCTCCGCGGTGAGGAAGAGGTCCGCTTCGGCCGGGGCGTGGGGGGCGCGGCGCCGCTCGGCGATGAAGCCGGCGGTTCGCCGTACCGAGTCGGCCACCCGGGCCACCATGTCGGCCCCCTCGTCGCGGTCGGCCTCGCGGCCCAGGAGAGCGGCGATCGTGACGGCGTCGGTGGGCGGTGCTCCTTCGGGTGCCCCCTCCAGGGCGGGCGGGCCGAAGCGGTGCCAGCCGGTGGCCGACCAGTAGCGAACGGGGACGAGCAGGGCCGTTCCACTGGCGGGGAGGGGGACACGGAGGGTGTGCCCGTCCGGCCGGGGCAGGGCGGTTTCCCGGACCCAGCAGCGCAGCAGATTCTCCGTGCCCGCCGCGTCGGCGGCCCGCAGCGGGTCGGGGTGGTCGAGCGGGTCGGCCGTCGCCCCGACGGTGGCCGCGGACTTCGGGGTGTACCGCTCGTCGGGCGGTGCCGTCATCTGGCGCGGCACGGTGGACTGCTCGACGACGAGTTGGCCGGTGAGCTGCGGGGAGGGGGGAGAGCCGTCGGCCTGGGGGGCGGGGGTGGGGTTCACGGCGGTCTTTCTCGTGAGGGTGTCCGGAGTCAGCGGATCGACCCGGTCGTGGTGCGGCGGTGCGGCAGGCGCTCGGCGGCTGCCAGGGCGTCGGCGAGGCGGTCCACGACCGCTGTTGCCTGTTCATCGGTGAGGGTGAGGGGAGGCAGGAGGCGTACGACGGTGGAGTCGCGTCCGCCGAGTTCGACGATGAGCCCGCGGCGCAGGCACTCCTGCTGGACGGCGGCGGCGAGGGCGGGGGCGGGCGGCGGCTCGGGGCTGTCGCCGGACGCGGTGGCTTCCGGGTCGACCAGCTCGATCCCGATCATCAGGCCGCGTCCGCGTACGTCACCGATGGCGGGGTGGTCGGTGGCCAGCGCCTGGAGGCGGGCGAGCATGCGGGCGCCGAGGGTGGCGGCGCGCTCGGCGAGGCGGTTCTCCCGTACGAAGGCCAGGGTGGCCGCGCCTGCCGCCATCGCGAGCTGGTTGCCCCGGAAGGTGCCGGCGTGGGCGCCGGGCTGCCAGGTGTCGAGTTCGGAGCGGTAGACGATCACGGCGAGCGGGAGGGAGCCGCCGATCGCTTTGGAGAGCACCATCACATCGGGCACGATCCCGCTGTGTTCGACCGCCCAGAAGGCACCGGTGCGGCCGACGCCCGTCTGTACCTCGTCGGCGATCAGGGGGACGGAGCGGGCCCGGGTGATCTCCCGCATCCGGCGCATCCAGCTGTCGGGGGCGGGGTTGACTCCGCCCTCCCCCTGTACCGGTTCGAGGATCATCCCGGCCGGTGCCGGTGTGCCTCCCTTGGGATCGTCCAGGAGGTTCTCGGTCCACCGGGCGGCGATCTCAGCGCCGCGCTCCCCGCCGACGCCGAAGGGGCAGCGGTAGTTCCGCGGGAAGGGCAGCCTGGTCACCCGTACGTCCTCGGCACCGCCCGAGGCGGCGAGGGCTCCCGCTGTCATCCCGTGGTAGGCGCCGGTGAAGGCGAGCAGGCCGTTGCGGCCGGTCGCGCCGCGTACCAGCTTGAACGCAGCCTCGACCGCGTCCGTGCCCGCCGGTCCGCAGAACTGGATCCGGGCGTTGTCCGCGAACTGCCGCGGCAGGGTGGCGAACAGCTCCGTGGTGAAGGCGTCCTTGACCGGGGTGGCGAGGTCGAGCACATGCAGCGGCGCACCCGAGTCGATGACCTTCTTGATCGCCTCCAGGACGACCGGATGGTTGTGTCCGAGCGCCAGGGTGCCGGCTCCGGAGAGACAGTCGAGGTACCGCCGCCCGTCCGCGCCCTCGATGGTCAGCCCGCGGGCCCGCACCGGCACGATCGGCAGTGAACGCGCATAGGTACGGGCGGCGGATTCGCGCAGCGACTGGCGGCGCAGGATCCCCTCGTGCACCGCCGGTGCTGCCACCGGGGCTGGTTCGGTCACGGCCACGGCTGCTGGTCCTCCCGCTGTAACGGTTGCGTTGCACATCGGTACGTCGGCGCGCGGACGGACTACGGGGATGAACGCTTTCCCCGGGTCCCTCGCCCCTACCAACGACGCCAAGCGCGGCGGATCACGGGTAAATCGGAAGATCCTTGCGGGGCGGAACCGCGGCCCTGCCGGTCGCCGTCCCCATCGGCACCGGCATAGTGGGGGCCGCACAGGACCTCGGGCAGCCGTCCGGAAGTCCGCAGGGTGTTCGGAGCAGGTGGCTCGGAGCAGTACCGCAGTGCAGTACAGAAGTGTTGAGTTACGAAGTCCCAGGGGGATCACCACATGCGACTCATTCGACCGGTTCTCGCCGCACGTCAGGGGAGGGCACGCCGCCGGTCCTCGTCGGTGCTCGCCGTGGCCGCGGTCACCGCGGCCCTCGCGCTCACCGCCACCGCCTGCGGGCCCGAGGAGGACAACGCGAGTGACAAGCCGGGCGTCCCCGCCGGCCAGTCCTCGGACGGCAAGATCACCATTTCGGACGATCTGAAGGACCGGCTCAAGGAACACGGGATCGACCTCGACCAGTGGAAGAACGGCGAGTGGAAGAACTGGGACAAGGACAAGTGGCTGCGTGAGGCCAAGGACTTCGTCAACCCGATCATCGAGGACCTCTGGGACCCGGACCGGATGCGGGACGCGGACAAGTCGCCGGAGAAGCCGGTCGACAACGACATCTCGGGCGATGTGGGCGTCACGGACCCGACGCCCGCGCCGGTCCGGGCCGCGGGCGTCCGGACGCCGTACCACGCCAACGCCGCGGAGTCCGGGAAGCTGCTCTTCGACGGCCCCGAGGGCTCCATGGTCTGTTCCGCGACCGTGGTGAAGGACCCGGCGCACCCCGGCAAGTCCAACCTGGTGTGGACGGCCGGACACTGTGTGCACGCCGGCAAGAAGGGCGGCTGGTACCGGAACATCGCCTTCGTGCCCTCGTACAACAACCAGGGCCTTTCCATGGCCGAGCTGAAGAAGGCGACCAAGCAGGAGATCGCCCCCTACGGCGTGTGGTGGGGCACCTGGGCGCAGACGTCCGACCAGTGGATCTCGCAGGGGTCCTCGATGGGCGGGCAGGGCGCGCCGTACGACTTCGCGGTGCTGCACGTCGCGCCGGAGAAGGGCTCGACGGGCAAGTCCCTGGAGGAGACGGTCGGTTCCGCGCTGCCGGTCGAGTTCAATGCCCCGGCCGTGCCGAAGATCGCCGGTATGACGGCGACCGGCTTCCCGGCCGCTCCGCCGTACGACGGCCAGAAGGCGTTCCAGTGCGTGGACAAGCCGGGCCGGCTCTCGCTGGCCGCGCAGGACCCGACGATGTACCGCATCGGCTGCACCATGACCGGCGGTTCCTCCGGCGGTGGCTGGGTCGCGGAAGGCCAGGACGGCAAGCCCGCGCTGGTCTCGAACACCTCCATCGGGCCGGTGACGGCCGGCTGGCTGGCCGGGCCTCGGCTCGGCAAGGAGGCCAAGGGCGTCTACGAGTCGGTCAGCAAGAAGTACGCGGGACAGTGACGACGGACCGTCACCCGGCCGGTCCCCGGTGAGGGTGACGGCACATCAGGGGTCCCCGGCGCGGCAGTCGCGCGCCGGGGGCCCCTTTCCGTCGTGCGGCGCCACCGGTCGGCCGCGCCCCGTGCGGTCCGCACCGCTGTGGCGGGGAGCACGCTCCGGACCGTCATAGGGTGGCCCCTGCATCTGCGGTGGCCGCTGGTCCGGCCACTCAAGGGCATGACACGTTCATGGCAATCTCGGAAATTTCAGGGGAAACCTTCCATGCGATCCATACGTCCGCTGCTCGCCGCGACCGGGCTCGTGGCCGCGCTCGCGCTGACGGCCACGGCCTGTGGTCCGAGCGAGGACAACGCGACCGGCAAGCCCGCCGCCGACTCCGCGGGCAGGCAGGACGCCGGCGGCTCCCTGCCCGACGGTCTGGCCGAGACGCTGAAGAGGCATGGTGTCGACCCGGAGAAGTGGAAGAACGGCGAGTGGAAGAACTGGGACAAGGACAAGTGGCTGCATGAGGCCAAGGACTTCGTCAACCCGGTCATCGAGGGGCTGTGGAAGCCCGACCGGATGAAGTCGGCCAAGGACCCGGCGAAGACCATGGCGGCCGGCGACGTCTCCGGCGGCCAGGGCAGCACCGACCCGGAGCCCGCGCCGGTGCGGGCCGAGCGCGAGAAGACGCCGTACCACAACTACGCGGCCCCGGTCGGCAAGGTGTTCTTCGACTCCCCCGAGGGATCGATGGTCTGCTCGGGCACGGTCGTCAAGGACCCGGAGAACCCGGGCCGGTCCAACCTGGTGTGGACCGCCGGACACTGTGTGCACGCCGGTTCGAAGGGCGGCTGGTACCGCAACATCGTCTTCGTGCCCGCGTACAACGACCAGGGCAAGTCCGCCGCCGCGCTGGAGAACGCGCAGCCGCAGGAGATCGCCCCGTACGGCGCGTACTGGGCGGACTGGGCGACGACGTCGGGGGAATGGCTCGCCGACGGCGGCCCCACGGGGGGCGAGGGTGCCCCCTATGACTACGCGGTACTGCATGTGAAGCCGGAGAAGGGCACCAAGTCCCTGGAGGAGACCGTGGGCAACGCCCTGTCGGTCGACTTCGACGCTCCCGAGATCTCGCAGATCGGCGCGACGGGCGCCTGGGGGTATCCGGCCGCTCCGCCGTACGACGGCCTGATCATGCACAAGTGCGTCGACCGTCCCGGGCGGCTCTCCATCAGCCCGAGCACTCCGGCGATGTACCGCATCGGCTGCACCATGACCGGTGGGTCCTCCGGCGGTGGATGGTTCGCAGAGGGCAGTGACGGCAAGTCCGTGCTGGTCTCCAACACGTCCATCGGACCGGTGACTTCGGGCTGGCTGGCCGGCCCGCACCTGGGCCCGGGCGCCAGGGACGTCTTCACCACGATGAGCAAGAAGTTCGCCGGCCGCTGACGGGTACCGGCACTCCATGGCGGCCGAAGGCCCGCACCGAGCGGACGCTGTTGGTCCCGCATCGAGCAGGACAGCGACCACTGGCGCCGCCGCTACGGCCGCCGCGCCGGCGTCGAGGGCAGCATCTCCCAAGCGGTCCAGGCCTTCAGCCTGCGCAGATCTCGCTACCGCGGACTCGCCCAAACCCGGCTGCAACACCACTTCACCGGCGCCGTCATCGACCTCGCCCGCCTCGACGCCTGGCTCACCGGCAGACCCCTCGCCCGCACCCGCGTCCCGCCCTTCGCAGCACTCCGCCCCGCTGGATGAGATCCAGCGGGGCGGAATTGACCAACAGCGTCCGAACGGGGCGGGCCTTCGGGCGTTGCCGATTCGTATGGCGCGACCGGTCAGTGCGCCACGGGAACGAACGAGGAGAGCTCGGCCGCCAGCTCCTCATGCACCCGTGCCTTGAGCCGGGTGCCCTCCGACGTGTGCTCCTCGGAGATCACCTCGCCCTCGGCATGCACCCGGGAGACGAGTCCGCCCTGGATGTACGGCACCAGCGCGTCGATCTCGACCGACGGCCGCGGCAGCTCGGTGTCGATGAGCGCGAGCAGCTCATCGATACCGGTGCCGGTGCGCGCCGAGACCGCGATCGCGTGCTTCTCGATGCGCAGCAGTCGCTGGAGCACCAGCGGATCGGCCGCGTCCGCCTTGTTGACCACCACGATCTCGGGCACGTCCACCGCGCCGACCTCGCGGATCACCTCGCGCACCGCGGCGAGCTGCTCCTCCGGCGCCGGGTGGGAGCCGTCCACCACGTGCAGGATCAGATCGGACTCACCGACCTCCTCCATGGTGGAGCGGAACGCCTCGACGAGGTGGTGCGGCAGATGCCGTACGAACCCGACGGTGTCGGCCAGTGTGTACAGCCGGCCGCTCGGCGTCTCGGCCCGGCGCACGGTCGGGTCCAGGGTGGCGAACAGGGCGTTCTCCACCAGGACGCCCGCACCGGTCAGCCGGTTGAGCAGCGAGGACTTGCCCGCGTTGGTGTAGCCGGCGATGGCGACCGACGGCACCTTGTTGCGCTTGCGCTCCTGGCGCTTGATCTCACGGCCCGTCTTCATCTCCGCGATTTCCCGGCGCATCTTCGCCATCTTCTCGCGGATCCGACGCCGGTCCGTCTCGATCTTGGTCTCACCGGGACCACGGGTGGCCATGCCGCCACCGCCGCTGGAACCGCCGCCGCCCATCTGACGGGAGAGCGACTGACCCCAGCCGCGCAGCCGCGGCAGCATGTACTGCATCTGTGCCAGCGATACCTGCGCCTTGCCCTCTCGGGACTTGGCGTGCTGGGCGAAGATGTCGAGGATCAGGGCGGTCCGGTCGACCACCTTGACCTTGACGACGTCTTCCAGGTGAATCAGCTGGCCGGGGCTGAGCTCACCGTCACAGACGACGGTGTCGGCCCCTGATTCGAGGACGATGTCGCGCAGCTCCAGCGCCTTGCCCGAACCGATGTAGGTGGCCGGGTCCGGCTTGTCGCGGCGCTGGAAGACGGCGTCGAGCACCTGAGCGCCCGCCGTCTCCGCCAGTGCGGCCAGCTCCGCGAGGGAATTCTCCGCGTCACGCACGGTCCCCGACGTCCAGACACCGACCAGTACCACGCGCTCCAGGCGCAGCTGTCGGTACTCGACCTCGGTGACATCTTCGAGCTCGGTGGAGAGTCCGGCCACACGCCGCAGCGCGGCGCGCTCGGACCGGTCGAACTGCTCGCCGTCCCGCTCTCCGTCGATCTCGTGGCTCCAGGCGACGTCCTCTTCCATCAGGGCGTCGGCCCGAAGGCTCTCGGTGAGGCTTTCGGTGACATTCTCCGTAGCACTCTGCGCATCCTGCGCGTCCTGGGGAAGGGAAGAAGAGGAGGTCATTGGATCCTTACGTCGTTGGAAGTCCGTTACGTCAGTCACAACGCGTGACCCCTCCCGATGATTCCCACTGTCGGGAATCTCCGGTCCGGCCGCCGCGGCGACTCGTCGATAGTGGCATGGTCCGCCTCACCCGTCACCCGGGTTTATCGCTGTCCGGCGGGCGCGGTGCTGTGCCAGTCCGGGTGTCCGGGCATCGGCGGGGTCTTCTCGCCGTACAGCCAGCCGTCGAGGAACGAGGTCAGGTCGCGGCCCGCGGTCCGGGACGCCAGGCTGACGAAGTCCTCGGTGGTGGCGTTGGCGTCCCGGTGCTCGCTCACCCAGCTCCGCTCCAGCCGGTCGAACGCGCTCTTGCCGATCTCCTGGCGCAGCGCGTAGAGGATCAGTGCGCTGCCGTCGTACACCACCGGCCGGAACAGGCTGATCTTCTGTCCGGGTGCCGGGGCGTCGGGGCGGGCCGGCGGGCCGCCCGCGGCGCGCCAGCCGTCGGACCTGGTGTAGGCCTCGCGCATCCGCTGCTCCAGCGGCTTGTCCGCGTGCTCCTCGGCGTAGCGGGCCTCGTACCAGGTGGCGTGGCCCTCGTTGAGCCACAGATCGGACCAGTTCTGCGGGGAGACGCTGTTGCCGAACCACTGGTGGGCGAGCTCGTGCACCATGATCGAGTCGAGGTACCACTCGGGGTGCCCGGTCCCGGTGAACAGGGACCGTTCGAAGAGCGAGAGCGTCTGGGTCTCCAGCTCGAAACCGGTCTGGGTGGCGGCGACGAGCAGTCCGTACGTCTCGAAGGGATAGCGGCCGACCTGCTGTTCCATCCACTCCAGCTGGGCGGGGGTCTTGCTGAGCCGGGGTTCCAGGTGCTTGCGGTCGGCACTGGGCACCACGTCGCGTACCGGCAGTCCGTGCGGACCGGTCCGGTGCAGGACGGTGGAGCGCCCGATCGAGACCTGGGCCAGTTCGGTGGCCATGGGGTGTTCGGTCCGGTAGGTCCAGGTGGTGTCGGCGCCTTGTCGGGCGGTGCCCGTGGGCAGTCCGTTGGCCACCACGGTGAGGTCCTTGGGCGCGGTGATCCGGAAGGTGAAGTACGCCTTGTCGGCGGGGTGGTCGTTGCTCGGGAAGACCCGGTGCGCGGCGTCCGCCTGGTTGGCCATGGCCAGACCGTCGGCGGTGCGCAGCCAGCCGCCGCTGTCCTGGTCGCCGGTGGGGTCGCTGGTGTGCCGGACGGTGATGCGCAGCGGCGCCCCGGCGGGGAGCCGGCCGATTGGCTGGATGACGAGGTCCTCGTCCTTGACGGCGAAGTCGGCGCGCAGTCCGTTGACTTCGACGGTGCGGACGGAGCCCCGGGCGAAGTCGAGGTTGATCCGGTCGAGCGGTTCGGTGGTCCGCGCGTCGATGCTGGTGACGGCCTCCAGGGGCTTGCTGTTGTCGCCGTGGTAGGTCAGTCCGATGTCGTAGGTGCGGACGTCGTACCCGGGGTTGCCGAGGTGGGGGAAGAGCGGATCGCCGATGCCGAGCGGCACGGGTGAGGGGAGGGTGGCTGCGACGAGGGTGGCGGATGCGGTGGCCAGCAGAGCGGCCCGCAGACGGCGGGAGATGAACGGCATGAACTACCGCTACCAGCGACTTCCCGCTGGGCAGGCGCGGCGCGCGCCGCGCCACCCGAACGAGATCGCTGCGGCGGATGGCCCCCTCCGGTGGGGTCAGACGGTTGCTGCGGGGTGCTGGGCGCGGCTCACGTCGTACACCCCGGGCACGTCGCGCATGGCGCGCATCAGGGCCGGCAGTCCGGCCGCGTCGGGGAGCTGCAGGGTGTAGGTGTGCCGGACACGCTGTTCGCTGGGCGGTTCGACGGTGGCGG
Source organism: Streptomyces sp. NPDC006510 (assembly GCF_040611955.1). Taxonomy (NCBI): domain Bacteria; kingdom Bacillati; phylum Actinomycetota; class Actinomycetes; order Kitasatosporales; family Streptomycetaceae; genus Streptomyces; species Streptomyces sp. NPDC006510. Next base: position 62,267 of record NZ_JBEXPH010000024.1, read on the forward strand.
AGATGATCGCCGCGTCCGCCGTCGCGATCGCCTCGGTGAGATCGGCGAGCAGCCGGGGGCGTCCGAAGGACTCGGCGACCAGCGTGACCCGGCACTCGGTGGCATCCCCCCAGCTCACCCCAACCGGCACCCGGCCGGTGGACCGCATCCGGGCGACGGCGGGACACTCCTGCCGGTGCACGGTGACGGCGCCGCCGCGCACGACGAATCCGGTGACGGCGTCGGGGGGCACGGGGGTGCAGCAGCCCGCGAGCCGTACGGTGGCGTCCGGCCGGTCCACCACGGCGCTCGCGGCGGACCCGGTGCCGGCGGTTTCCTGCGGCTGCGGTCCGGGCCTGGAGTGACCCTGCGGCTGCTGCTCGGGGCCGGTCTTTGCGGGCCGGCCGCCGTGCGGGATGCGGGTGCCCTCGGGGTGGGCGTCCAGCCAGCCGGTGATGGCGATGCGGGCAGCGGGGGTCCTGACGTGGTCGAGCCAGTCGGACGAGGGGCCCGAGGCGGTGTCCTCGGCGAGGAGCAACTGCACGGTGTCGCCGTCGCTGAGCACGGTGCCGAGGGTGGCCAGGCGGCCGTTGACCCGGGCGCCGATGCAGTTGTGCGCCTCGTCCCCGTACTGCGCGTAGGCGGCGTCGACGCAGCTGGCTCCAGCGGGCAGTCCGAGCGTGCCGCCGTCGGTCCGGAAGACGGTGATCTCCCGGTCCTGGGCCAGGTCGGCACGGAGCGTGGTCCAGAAGGTGTCGGGGTCCGGGGCGGACTGCTGCCATTCGAGGAGCCGGGAGAGCCAGCCGGGCCGGGTGGGGTCGGCGCGCTCGCCGTCCGCGGGTTCGGCGGCCTGGGGCCCCGCTCCGCTGTCCGCGGCGTACGGATTGCCGAGGGCGATGACTCCGGCCTCGGCGACCTTGTGCATCCGGTGGGTACGGATGAGGACTTCGGCGACCGCCCCGTCCTCGCCCACGACGGCGGTGTGGAGCGACTGGTACAGGTTGAACTTGGGGGCGGCGATGAAGTCCTTGAACTCGGAGATCACCGGGGTGAAGCAGGTGTGCAGTTCACCGAGCACCGCATAGCAGTCGGCGTCCTCGCCGACGAGCACCAGCAGCCGGCCGAAGTCGGTGCCGCGCAGTTCGCCGCGCTTGATGCCGACCCGGTGCACGGACACGAAGTGGCGTGGCCTGATGAGGACTTCGGCGGGGATGCCGGCCTCCCGCAGCACCGTCGTGACGTTCTCGGCGATGGCCGCGAGCGGGTCCTGACGGGCGTCGCCGGAGCCGTCCGGCCGCGCCGACGCGGCGGCGATCAGCGCGCGGGTCCGTTCGTACTCCTCGGGGTGGAGGATCGCGAAGACGAGGTCCTCCAGCTCGGTCTTGAGGGCCTGCACGCCGAGCCGTTCGGCCAGCGGGATCAGCACGTCGCGGGTGACCCCGGCGATCCTGGCCTGTTTCTCGGGACGCATCACACCGAGGGTGCGCATGTTGTGCAGCCGGTCGGCGAGCTTGATGGACATGACCCGGACGTCGTCCCCGGTGGCGACCAGCATCTTGCGGAAGGTCTCCGGTTCGGCGGCCGCTCCGTAGTCGACCTTTTCGAGTTTGGTCACGCCGTCGACGAGATAGCAGACCTCTTTGCCGAACTGGTCCCTCACCTGATCGAGGGTCACATCGGTGTCCTCGACGGTGTCGTGGAGCAGCGAAGCGGTGAGCGTCGTCGTCTCGGCGCCGAGCTGAGCGAGGATCAGCGTGACCGCGAGCGGGTGCGTGATGTACGGCTCGCCGCTCTTGCGCATCTGGCCGCGGTGCGAGGACTCCGCGAGTACGTAGGCCCTGCGCAGGATCGAGAGGTCGGCATCCGGGTGGTGCGCCCGGTGGGCCTCGGCGACATGGCTGATGGCGTCGGGCAGCCGGTCGCGGGAGGCGGGGCCGAGCAGCGCGACGCGGCCGAGCCTGCGCAGATCGATCCGGGGACGGCCCCGTCTGCGGATGGGGGCACCTGGGCTGGTGGCCTCTGCGCTCATGGGGGGGCACCTCCGGCGGCGTCGACCGGCGGTGGGAAGGTGCGGTCGCGCCTCCGGGCCGGTGCTTGATGCTACCGACCCCACCACGTGGCGGAGTCCGGCTCCCGCCGAGCGTGAAAGGGATCACCCATTCGAGCGAAGCTCTAGCCGGTCGCCGTTTCGAGCCAGGCGGAGTCGATCACGCCTTCGGCGACGATCACGGCCGGTCCGGTCATCTCGATCTCGCCGTCGGGCCGCTCGGTGATCACCAGGGTGCCGCCGGGCAGATCGACCGTGTACGTGACGGGCGTGCCGGTCTCCGCGGGGTCCGCGCCGTCCCTGCGGGCCGCGGCAACGGCCACCGCGCAGGCGCCCGTGCCGCAGGAGCGGGTCTCGCCGGAGCCGCGCTCGTGGACCCGCATGGCGACGTGGCGCGGTCCGCGGTCCACGACGAATTCGATGTTGACGCCGTCGGGGTAGACGGCCGCGGGGCTGTAGGGCGGCACCGAGAGCAGATCGCCGGCGTGTGCCAGGTCGTCGACGAAGGCGACCGCGTGGGGATTGCCCATGTTCACGTTGCGGGCGTCCCAGCTGCGGCCGTCGAGGCTGACCTCGACGCCTGCTTCGGGAAGGAGCGCGCGTCCCATGGAGACCGTGATGGCGCCGTCCTCGGCGATGTGCACCTTCTTCACGCCGCCCCGGGTGGCGACGGCGAGGTCGCCCTCCTCGACGTGTCCGGCGCGCTGCAGGAAGCCGGCGAAGACCCGTACGCCATTGCCGCACATCTCGGCGATCGAACCGTCCGCGTTGCGGTAGTCCATGAACCACTCGGCCTCGTCCGCCATGGCCTGCGCCTCGGGGTGCGCGGCGGACCGCACGGCGTGCAGCAGCCCGTCACCGCCGATTCCGGCCCGGCGGTCGCAGAGCCGGGCGACGACGGACGCGGGCAGGTCGATGGCGTTGTCCGGATCGGGAACGATCACGAAGTCGTTCTCGGTGCCGTGGCCCTTGAGGAAGGCGATCTGCGAGTTGCTCACGGATCAACTGTACGAAACGGCGCCGATACCCGGCGGTCCGGGCCGCCCCGCGGGCGCCGGCGTGACGGGCAGGGCCTGCGGAGAGGTCCGGCTCCGGCCGTCAGCGCAGCCGCGCCACGCGCCAGACGGCCAGGGCGACGAGCGCACCGCCTACGGCGACGTACAGGGCGATCACCCGCCAGTCGGACCGCTCGCCCGAGCCCCGCTGGGGCAGCCCGGGCCAGGTGTAGCCCACGCGTCGGGCGGCCATCATGCCCCAGCCCGCAGCGCAGCAGCTGATCAGCAGGCCCAGCATGGCCACGACCGCGCCGCCGTCGCCGAACTCGAAGGCCAGCGGGAAGGCGAACATCAGCGATCCCACCGCGGCGAGCATGACGATCGGTGCCAGTTGCCAGATCCGCAGCCGTCGCACGGGCCGCAGCTCGACCTCGACCTCGGGGGTCGCTTCGAGCTCGTCCGGCCCGTCGGGGCTCAGACTTCCTGTCTCGTGCAGGGCGTCCGGTGCGTCTTGTTCAGTGTCGCGAGGGCCGGCCTCCATCGCCACGCGCCCTCCCAACTCGGACTCCACTGGTCGATCGATGCTCGATGATGGCACGCTCCAGGTCACCGAAATGACGGGCAGGGCTTCCCGATGCCATCACGTGATCAGGCTGTAACCGCTCGTTCGATCAACGCCAGCGCCTGGCGCGGGAGTTCCCGGCGGTGCTCCGCGGCGCCACTCAGCCAGTGGACCCGCGGGTCGCGGCGGAACCACGAGTCCTGACGGCGGGCGAAACGCTTGGTGGCACGAACGGTCTCGGCCCGCGCCTCGTCCTCGGTGCACTCCTGGGCCAGCGCGGCCAGCACCTGCTGGTAGCCGAGCGCCCGGGACGCGGTTCGCCCTTCGCGCAGGCCGTGTGCCTCCAGGGCGCGCACCTCGTCCACGAGTCCGGCCGCCCACATCCGGTCGACCCTCAGGGTGATGCGTTCGTCGAGTTCGGGACGGGCCACGTCGACGCCGATCTGGACGGTGTCGTACACCGCATCGTTACCCGGGAGGTTGGCGGTGAAGGGCTTGCCGGTGATCTCGATGACTTCGAGGGCCCTGACGATCCGGCGGCCGTTGCTCGGCAGGATGGCCCGGCCCGCCTCGGGGTCGGCGGCGGCGAGTCTGGCGTGCAGTGCTCCGGAGCCGCGCTCGACCAGTTCCTCCTCCAGCCTGGCCCGTACATCGGGGTCCGTGCCGGGGAACTCCAGGGCGTCGATGGCGCCCTTCACATAGAGCCCGGAGCCGCCGACCAGGACGGGGGTGCGGCCTGCGGCGAGCAGCCGGTCGATCTCGACGCGGGCCAGCCGCTGGTACTCGGCGACGCTGGCGGTCTCGGTGACGTCCCAGATGTCCAGCAGGTGGTGCGGGACGGATTCGCGTTCGGCGAGCGTCAGCTTCGCGGTGCCGATATCCATCCCGCGGTAGAGCTGCATGGAGTCGGCGTTGACCACTTCGCCGTCGAGCTGCTGAGCAAGGAATACTCCCAGATCGGACTTTCCGGCCGCAGTGGGACCGACGACGGTGATGACCCGCGGTGCGGGAACTGAACTTCTCACCGCCACAGTCTCGCAAACCTCCGCACCTCTTCCCGAACGAGTGAGGTGACCGGCGGCGAACCGGAATCGTTCACCGCGCCGTCCACAGGTGCTCCGAGCGGCGCGGATCGTCCCGCACGCCAGTAGAATCCAAATTGAATATGGGCGATTTTTCATGGTTTGAAGAAGCGTCCGACCGTAGTCCCCCAGCAGGGAAGGTGCCCGATGGGCTTCCTGGACAATTTGAAGGCCAAGCTGAGCCCCGCCAAGGACAAGGTCGGCGAACTCGCGCACCAGCACGGGCACAAGATCGACCAAGGGCTCGAAAAGGCCGCACGGACGGTCGACCAAAAGACCAAGGGCAAGTACAGCGACAAGATCGAGTCCGGCACGAAGAAGGCCAAGGACGCGGTCGAGCGCCTGTCCCACAAGGACGAGGGTGGTACGCCGCCCGCTTCCTGACCATGAACTGGTCAAGTCCGGGTGACGGCCGTGGAGCGACGACGCTGCACGGCCGTCACTCGTGGGTCCCCCGGCGGCGGCTCAGGACCAGGTGGCGACCAAATAGCCCACGCCGTACGGAGCGTCCTCGTACAGCAGCCGTCCGGCCAGGCCGGTCCCCTGCGCCGCGCCCGCGAGCACCTGCCAGGGCGCCCGGCCCGCCGCCTTCAGTTCGTACGCCAGTGACTCGTCCAGCGCGATCAGCGCGCCGGGGTCCGCGGCGCCCAGCGCACGGGCTGCCGCCGCGTCGAACGCCTCGGCACGTTCGTCCAGGTAGCCGGGGGCCTTGAGGGTGCGGCAGGCGCTGCCGTCGCCCAGCACGAGCAGCGCGACCCGGTCCGCCCTGGCGGCCAGGTCCCGCCCCGTGCTCGTACAGCGCTCGGTCTCCAGCGGCTC
>NZ_JBEXPH010000025.1:0-62656 GCF_040611955.1 Streptomyces sp. NPDC006510
CTCGTTGCCGGACAGGGCCGCGGCGCGGGCGAGCCGCTTCAGCTCCACCGCGGCCTGGGCGGACGGCGCGAGACCGCCGGCGGTCCGGCGCACGCACAGCCGCCGGAACCGCTCGTACGCCTCGACGGGCGCGAGCCGGGCCGACAGGTCCTTGCCGTAACCGGTCAGGACCTTCACCGGCAGCGCGCCGGCCAGGGCGAACTCCAGGAACAGGGCGTCGAGCCGGTCCTCGTCGACCGTCAGCCCGTGCTGCGCCTCGCTCGTGCGGGCACGGCCGAACAGCTGGCCCGCGTACGCGCTGTTCTCGACGCCGAGGAAGACCCGCGCGGCCTGCTCGTAGAAGACGGGCAGGAAGTGCGGGACGGCCGAGGCGAGCCGCCCGGCCAGCTCGTGGCAGGCGTCCAGGGCGGCCTTGGGCTTGGTCTTGGCCTGCCGGGCCAGCCGGTCCAGCTCCGGCACGACCGCCAGGGCGTGGTGCCCGTCCTCGGGGTGGTGCACCAGCACCCACTCGGGAAAGCCGAGTTCCTGGCGCCGACCGAGACCGACCACGGCCGGCTCGCCCTGCGGCTCGAGTCCGAGGAAGCCGGCGGCGAGGTCCTCGGCGGGGCCCAGTTCGGCCGCAGCCAGCCGCACGACGACCCGATCCTCGCCGAGCACCGCGTGGCGATAGGCCCGCGCGGTCAGCTCGACCGCTGAGGGGCCCGCACCCCGCGCGTCGGCCGGAAGGACCGCGCCTGCCGCGAGCAGCTCCTTGTTGTCGTTCCCAACCGTCCCGGTCACGCGTCCCCACCCTCTTCGATCGTGCGGCCGGCGTACAGCGCAGCGGCCATGCGCATCCCCTCGGACCAGGCCACCGGCCCGACCTCGGTCAGCCGCACCGCGCGGCCGTCCTCGTCGTGCCAGCTCAGCCCGCCGGTCTCCGACTCCCCGTCCCAGTACGGCTCGCCGATCCACACCGACGCCTCCGTGCTGCGGCCCCCATCACGTACTTTGCACGTGGCGTAGCCACCGGACACCCGGTAGCCGAGGCCTGTGGCGCGTGCCGCGAGACCGAACCGCGAGGCGAACTTCCCGCCCGCGTAGTCCCGTACCTCCGTCGCCGTCTCCGGACGCCCGGCATCCGGCCCGTCCGGCCTGGTCCAGGTCGCCCGGTGGATCTGCTCCACCTTCTGGGTGATGCCGAGGTCGGCCGCGAAGTCCCGTACGTCGTCCAGGTCCGGCAGGAGCACGGGGTGGGGAAGCGTCACCGTGCGCGGCGACAGCCGCACGGTCTCACCGTCGAGGTCGACCACCTTGAGCTCCCCGTCGCCGGTGACGTCCCGCAGGAAGCCGACCTCGTCCGGATCGTCGCCCACGACGGCCATGTCACGCAGCGCCGCCTGCCATGCCTCGTCCGGCCACACCCGCGCGATCAGCTCGGTCGGAACCGGAAGCGACGACACCATCCAGGCATCCACCTGAGCCACACACGAGGCCGCGTGCCGGTCCAGCCACTCGGCCAGCTGCCTCAGCCGGTCGACCTCGGGACTGTCGCGCAACGCCTTCGGCAGCGCCTTCAATTGCCGCCCTCCGACTCTCCGTGAGACCACACGCCCGTCCTCAAGGGTGATCTCGTACCCCTCACCCGCTGCCAGCCACGCCATCAGCCGTGCCCCTCCGCCTGTCCATCAGATGTCAGCGCAGCCCGAACCAAGGGCCGCGAAGCCCCTGAACTGCGATATGAGGGGAGACTAACGAGGGCCACTGACAACGCAGGTTGGTCCGCGGTGCCCTCGCGACGGCCTGGCAGGGATTGCCTTCATGGCGCTGGTGGTGCGCGGGCTGCCGCTGCCACCCGCGCCGAGCAGCATCTCCTCGCCCGCAGCACCCCCACCCGTACTCCCCCGCCACCACACCCCGAGCCCGAGGCGCAGGCGCAACAACTGAGCACGGCGCCCGCAGGGGCGGGAGAGGACAGCCTCGACGACCTCGACCAGGACGCGCAGGACGTCACCGAAGACGAGACCCCTGCCGGCCCGGCTGCACATGTGGCCGGGTACGGGCTCTACGACGCCCGGGCGGAGGCTCTCAAGTGGTGACGGGCCACCCTCCCTGCGCGGCGGGCGGCGCCGCTGCGCAGTCAGGCGTGGATGAGCGGGACGGACACGAGGGGAACACGCCCGCCGGCCAGGACCCTGCCCGCGGGGCATGGCCGGTGACCACCTGGCAGGGCTGGCAGCACTTCGCCACCACGCCTCCCCCGGTACCGCCCGGACCCGGTGACCCGGCGCGCAGCGACGAGGAGCGCCTCGCCTACCACTCCGCGTTCGTCACCCTCCGCACCCCGGCCATCCTCACCGAAGAAGAGACAACCCCGGACCAGCGGGCCTACCCCCTCACGAAACCGTCCTCGCACGGTCTCAACCAACCCGAGTAATCCCAGCTCCGGCCACTACCCGCACCCCAACCACACCCCCCACGAAACGACAACGGACCTTTTCGACGGTCCAGCCGGGCCGTGTCTCAATCCGCGGCACAGGGTTTCCGGGTCCTCGGATCAGCGGGGAGCAGGTCTACCTCCTCCAGGGTGAGTTCCCGGTCGCCGATGACATCGCACAGCTCGCGGTACCACCGGCCCGGTGACAGGTGGAGCGCTCCGACGGCGTCATCAGGGCTCTCGTACAGCACAGTGCTGCCGTCAACAGTGGCGCCCCTGAAAGCGTATTGCGCATTGACTGTTTTGTCGTTCGGGCGGGTGAAGGAGTAGAACGTCTCGTAGCCGGGCTCGCCAATCCGGTAGATGCGAACGGCGTTGTTCGCGGCAACAAGATAGCGGCCCTCCCCCTCCAAAAAACTTGCGACGTACGGCGTGAGGTCCAGCTCGGAAATGCTGCGCAAAGGGCCGACCTCCTTGCGGGGCGGGTCGCCACGCCGCCACAGTTCGAAGATCGAGCCGCGGCGCAGGGTGGCGAAGTACTTCCCACTGGTGTCGAATTGGGCAGCGAGGATATCGCTGCCGGTTTGCACGGTCTCGGTGATACGTCCGGTGGTGATGTCGACGATATGGATGCCGGGCCGGTCCAGGACGATGACGGTGACCCGGTTCGTGGCCGGGTAGGAACTGATCGTCAGTCCCGCGTCCTTGGCGCCTCCGGCTCGGGAACGGACCGCCGAGGCGTCGAAGCGGGCGAGTCGCTTGCCGGTGCGCGGGTCCCACTGCTCGACGACGGTTCCCGAGACGGTGATCAGTTTCCCACCGCGGTCGAAGAAGTATTTGAAGTCGTAGTTCGGTCTTCCGGAGCTTCCGTTGTCGTCGCTGATTTCGATGTCCTCGGCCGACGGCGGGAAGTCGGGCAATTGTGCAGGGTCGGTGGTGGTGATGGTGGCGGTGCGGCGCAGTGTCGTGGCATCGCGGACGGTAACGATGTTCGCGCCCTCGCGGTCCGCGACGAGCCGTCCGGTGCGGTCGAGGCCGAGAAGGTCGCCGCCTTCAGGCACCCGGTAGGGCTTGCGGCGCGGCACGTCGGCGAGCACGCGGGCGCTGATCTTGCGCGCGTGGCGCACCTGCATGCGGGAGCCGTCCGCCAGGACGGTGATCGTGTACTTGCCGTCACGTGTGAGGCGTTGCTGACCGACATCGAGGAACCAGTAGCCGGGGCGCAGTTGGGCGAATCCGATCTTCGACTCGTCGTGGCGGACGTAGTAGAGCCTGCCGCCGGACTCCACGAGCCAAGGGCTGCTCTCAGTCCACGAGTTGGGCGAGGCGGGCAGGCCACTGCGGGAGAGGACCTTGCCGTCCTGCATGTCGACGACGGTGAGGCCCTTGAGAGATTTGAGAATGACCCTGAGGCCGGAATCGTCGACGGACTGCACCCCGCAGGCCTCGGACGCGAAGTCCTTGTTCTTCTCCCGGTAGGCGGGGCCCTCCCGGGAGCCGTCCGGTAGCCGGTGGACGGTGACCTCGGCGGTCTTGCCCCGCACGTGACACAGGACGGCCCGGGTCCGGTCGCCGGAGATACGGATCTCGTCGGCACGCTCCACAAGCCGACTTCTGCCAGTAGCAAGGTCGAGCGTGAGCAAGCTGCTCTTCGCGCCCTGCCCCAAAGCGCGCCGCTTGTAGACGGAGACCAGTAGTGTGCGGTTGTCGGGCGCCGGCCACACGTCGAACGAGTCCTTGGGGGCCAAGAGGTTCCCCGCGAGAGTGCCGTGCGGACCACTGTCCAGGTTCCACCAGACGATGCGTTTGCTGACGCGTGCGACGATCACCGTACCGTCGAGGGACAGCGCCGGGTCGAAAGTGTCGCTCCAGTCTGTGCCGGTGCCAGGGGCTTGGGGGAGCCGGTGCAGCGGTCCGACGGGTTGCTTCGCGTCGGGGCGTACCTCGAACCACACGGTCTTGCCATCGTCCTGGATGTAGGCGGCGCGTCTCCCGTCGGCGGACACCACGACGTGCCGGACCTCATCGGTGGACGGGACCCGCACGGTGCGTACGGGCCCGGTCAGGGCATGCACGAACAGTGTGGCCCCGGAACGTCTGGATGCCGCGAGAACCACGTCGCCGTCGCGGCTCTTGTCGAAGGCGGCGTTCTCGCTGAGGTCGCCGGAGAGTACCCGGTCGTAGGACCTGTACTGGAGGTACTGGCGCAGCAGTTCGTTCTTGGCCTCCTGCGTGGGAGAGGTGTCGTAGGCGGCGAGGGAGAGCAGCGCGGCGCGGGCCGGGTCGGTGACGGTGTACTCCGGTGCGGCCTGGACGAGGGCGCGGGAGGCGCCAAGAGCGGCGCGTTCCCGGCTGCTGCGGCGTTCGACGGCGTAGAGCATGCCGAGCACCAGGGCGAATGCCAGGGCCGTGGCCAGTGCGGAGAGCAGAGCTCGGCGCCGACGGGCGCGGGTGCGGCGGTGGGTCCGGCCAGCGGTCAGGTAGTCCCGCTCGGCCCGGCTCAGGGCCGCGTCACGGTCGGGGAGCCACTGTTCGGCGCCCGCCAGCGCGGCGGTGGTCGGCAGGTGCTCAAAGGCGCGGTCTGCCTCCTGCCAGCGGTCCATTTCGTGCCGGACTGTCTCCCGCCAGCCGAGGAAGGACCGGTCCTCGGCCACCCACGCGGCGAACTTTTCCCACTCGCCGATCAGCGCCTCGTGCGTGAGCTCGACGGTTTCGGTGCCCTCGGCGCTGCGGTCGGTGACGAGGAGCCGGGTGTGCGCGGCGAGCCGTTGGGCGATGCGCCACTGGTCGGCGGTGAGGTCACCGCGCCGGGCGAGGCGCCGGGTGGCGGCTGCGGCGCCGAGTGGCAGCCGGACGAGCTGGGTGAACAGCCGTCGTGCGGTTGCCTCGTCGTCCGGCGGCACGTGTTCGGCCCAGGCCCGGTCGGCGTGGTTGCCGAGCGCGCCGGTGACACCGCCGAGTTCGTCGTACGCGTGGTGGGTGAGCACGCCGTCCTCTTGCCGCTGCCACAGCAGGTCGAGAGTGAGGGCGAGGAGCGGCAGGGCGCCGGGTTCGGTGCCGGTGTCGGCGAGGATGCGTTCGGCGAGATGGGGCTCGTAGGAGACGCCGGGGAGGGCGTCGATGGGTGTGGTGACGATGTCGCGCAACCCGTTCTCGCCGAGCGGGCCGAGGGCGTGCAGGTGCTGGCCGGTGAGGGGTCCGAGGTGCGGGTGACCGAGGACGGATTCGAGGAAGTCGGCGCGCAGGGTGGTGAGTACGCGAACGGCGGGCGGCAGGGCGTCGGCGGCGAACAGCACGTCGGCCAGTTCGCGCACGGCGTCCGGGAGCTGCTGAAGTAGCTCCTCCAACTGGTCGACGATGATGAGGAGTTGACTGCCGCCGTGGAGTTCGAGCAGGCGGTCCGTCGTGTCGGCGAGGCCATGGCGGCGCAGCATCTCGGACAGTTCGGGTAGGCGCGCCAGTCGGCGGGTCTCGGGCAGGTCGGGTTGCAGTAGTGGCAGCAGCGCGGAGGCAAGGGCCGCCAGCGGGCTGCTTCCGGACGCGGGCCGCATGACGACGACGGCTCCGTGCGCACGCAGCCGTGGTGCCACGCCGGCCAGCGCGAGCGACGACTTGCCGGAACCGGAGGGACCCACGACGGTGACGCATTGTTGCTCGTCGAGCGCGCGGGCGACGGTGTCGCTCTCGTTCCGCCGACCGTGGAAGACCGCCGCGTCGGCCTCTTCGAAGGCGGCGAGTCCGCGGAACGGCGAGGGAGGCAGCACGAGGGGGCCCAGTTCGGGCCAGGCAGCCGCCAGTCCGCTGGCGGGGATCAGGTAACTGACATGCGGCTGGCCGGACTCGGCCACCGTGACCATGCCGACCACGCCCGACAGCCGGTCGTCCCACACCGGGCCGCCGCTGAAGCCGCGCGACACCGGGTAACCGTCACCGACGAGATCGGCCTGCACCCAGCCGTCGGCCTGCCGCTCCCGCAGCACGCCGGCATGCCAGACCCCGCCGGGACGGCCGGTGGGCAGCCCGAACGCCCGCACACGGTGGCCCCAGTGCCCGTCCGGCACATCGTCTGCGCATTCGTCAGTCGGCTCCTCCGCCCGTGCGTCCGCGTCGACCAATCGCACTGGCCCCGCCCCTGACAGCGGAGCTGCGAACCGCAGCACGGCGACGTCGGCCGTACCGGAAGCCAAGCCGGCGGCCGATCCGGACGGCTCGCCGCCCGGCCCTCGAGGCGGCACCCACAGTTCGACGACTGCGTCCGAGGACGGCGCGCCGGGGACGAGAGGCAGGTCGACCGGGACACGCGCCCCGGGCTCCGGTGATGTGCCGAGCGCGGCGAAGACCACGTGTGCGCACGTCAAGGCCATCGTGTCGGACACCAGGAAGCCCACGCCGACGGGTTGCCGCCGCGCGTCCAGGATACGCAGCAGCGCCCCGTCCAGGGCCTTGGGCCCGATGGCCGCCGTCTGCCGTTCCGGGTCTCCCCCGTGCCCCTCCCCCGACGTCATTCTGCCGCCCGGTCCGACGGCCGACGCCAGGTCGGAGTCACCGTGAAGTTGGCCTGCCCGGTCGTCCGGGTGATCACCAAGTCCGCGTCGGCCGACAAGGACAGGCCGAACTCGACGCCGATCTCGTCGGGGCCGTCAGGCATGTCGCGGAAGGTGCTGACGAATTGTTCCACGACCGGCCGGATCCCGGCGAGCATGCCGTTCAGCGCCCGCGGCGCCCGCGCTGCGACCCGCCCCGGCCGGGCGGCCTCGACCAGCCCGTCGGGCGCCTCCTCGATCTGCACCTGGACTGTGTCCGTCATGCCCCGCGGTGCGGTGCCCGAGGTGCCGTCGGCTGCGGACACGGGCAGTTCGGCCAGATACGCCATACGTCCCCCTTCGCTCGGTACTCGTCGTCCACGCTCGCCGGTCGGCCCCTGTCGCTACGGACACAGTTGCCCCGTCCTCGCCCCTGCCGGGAGACCGTCACGCTCGTCGGCCGTGAACGCGCGGCCGCCGACGATGCGGCACAACTCCCGTCTCCACAGCTCCGGGTCGAGGACCAGGGCACTGCCCGGCTCCTCGAAAATGCCGTGGACCACAGTGTTCCCGTCGCCGGACACGTCCAGGAACGAGTACTCCCCCGACGCATCGCCCGAATCGCCGAACACATACGAGTCGTCGTAGCCCCGCTTGCCGATCCGGTAGATGCGTACGGCGTTGTCGGCGGCTATCACGTATCGGCCGTCGTCGAGGAAGCCTGCCCGGTACAGGGCGATATGACTCTCACCGATGGTTCTCAAGGGGCCGATCTTTTTGCGCGGGGGGTATCCGCGCTGCCACACCTCAAGTCCCGCGTCACGGCGCATGACCGCGAAGTACCGGCCTCCGGAGTCGAACTGGACGGAGAGGACATCACCCTTGACGCGCACGCGGTCCGTGGTCCGGCCGTCCGTGATGTCGACCACGCGGATGACAGGCTGCCCCTGCACGATCACGGAGACCTTGTTCCGGTCCGGGTACGGGGCGATCATCATGATCGCGTCCGGGTCGTCGTCGGGGCGCAGCGCTCCGGCGTCGAAGCGGGCGGTCTGCCGACCCGTGCGCGGGTCCCACTGCTGGACGACGGTGCCGGAGACGGTCAGCAGGTGGCCGGTGTGGTCGAAGAAGTACCGGAACTCGTACTTCTGGCCGTACCGGCTGAGTGCCCCACTCACGTCCAGGTCCCGGATCACTCGGGTGTCGGGGCGGGTCTTCGGTGGCCGGACGGCGGTCACCGTGGCCACTTTTCGCAGCGTTGACGTGTCACGGACGACCACCACGTTCCGGGCCTCGCGGTCGGCGACGAGCCCGCCGGTGCTGTTGAAGACGGGCAGGTCTGTCTCCTGGGGCAGCCAGTACGGCTTCGCGCGCGACGCCTGCGCGAGGGTGCGCCCGCTCTGCCTGGGGTCGGCCGGGTGCAGTTCCGTCCTGGAGCCGTTCTCAAGGACAATGATCGATCTTTTTCCGTCGGGAGTGAGCCGGTGCTGAGCGGCCTTCGGCAGCCGCCTTCCCGGGGTCATGTCCATGAAAGCGATCATCGAGTCGTTCCGACCCATGTAGTAAAGCTTGCCGTGCGACTCAGAGAGGAGACCAGAGGAATGAAACTGCGTGACGTCGGATCCCAGCAGGGGCGCTCTTGAGATCGCCTCCCTCCTGTCCAGGTCCATTACGCGCAACTCGTCGCCCCATCGGAGCGCGACGCGCCGCCCGGTCGCGTCGACGGCGTCCACCATGCACATGTCCGTGGTGTAAGCCTCGTCCCGTTCGCGATAGGAGTGGCCGATGGCGGCGCCGTCGGAGGTCCGGTGGCGGCTGATGACGGACTGCTTGTTGTCCTCGCGGCACACGACCGCGGTGCGGCGGTTTCCGGACAGGTAGATCTCCCGGGCGCCGGACAGGAGCTGCGTGGCACGGCCGGTGCCCATGTCGACAGACATCAGGGCCAGCACGTCTGATCGCGGGTAGGCCGTCGTCAGCAGCGTGCGCCCGTCCGGGCCGAACGCGAGGTCGGTGGTCATGTCCTGGGGCGCGGGCACGTCACCGGCGACCGTGCCGCTGTCCAGGTTCCACCACACCAGGCGGTCCCGAACGACCGAGGCGAGGGCGCGACCGTCCGCCGACATCGCGGGACGCACCGAAGGATTCAAGCTGATGCCGCTGCCCGGCCCGCCGGGCAGCCGGTGCACCGGGCCGAGCAGGTCTTCGGCGTCGGCGTCGGCGTCCACATCGAACCACGCGGCCTTGCCGTCCACCTGGACGTAGGCGACGCGCTTCCCGTCTGCGGACACCACGCCGTGCATGACCTGCCCGGTCGAGGGCACCTGGGCACTGCGCACCTGTCCGGAGGTGGCGCCGGTGTACAGGATGGCCCGGCCCAGTTGCGAGGTGGCCAGCACGACATCGCCGTCCCCGCTGGTGGTGAACTCCCTGACCTTGCCCAGTACACCGGACAGCACCCGGTCGTAGCCCTGGTAGCGCAGGTACTGCCGCAGGAGTTCGTTGCGCGCCTCCGGCGTCGGCGCCGTGCGGTGGGCAGCCAGGGCCTTCAGCACGCCGAGGGCCGGTTCGGTGCGCGTCTCGTCCGCCGCGGCCACCGCAAGGGCGCGGGAGGCGGCCTGCGCCGCGCGGTCCCGGCTCTCCTCCCGTGTGGTGTAGAACAACGACAGGGCCACCAGGACCAGCAGTACAACGAAGCTGATGGCCGAGAGCACCGCCCGTCGCCTGCGGACTTTCGCGCGGCGGTGGGCACGGCCGGCATCCAGGTAGTGCCGTTCCGTGTCGGTCAGTTCATCGGAACGCTCGCTCAGCCACTGTTCCGCCTGGGCAAGCTGCAGGGTCGTGGGCAGCAGCTGCGGGGCGCACTCGGCCTGTTCCCAGCGGTCCATGTCCTGTTGCAGTGAGGCCCGCCACTCCAAGAAGGCACGGTCACCGGTGGTCCAGTCGGCCAGTTTGTCCCACTCGCTGATCAGCGCCTCGTGCGCAAGTTCCACGGTCTCGGTGCCCTCGGCGTTGCGGCCGGTGACCAGTAGCCGTGTCCCGGCGAGCCGCTGCGCGATGCGCCACTCCCCGGTGCCCAGCTCGGTGCGCAGCGCCATCCGGCGGGTCGGCGCGGGCATGCCGGTCGGGACCCGGACGAGCCGGGTGAACAGCCGCCTGGCCGCCTCCTCGTCCTCCGGCGGCACGCACTCGGCCCAGACCCGGTCGGCGTGCACGCCCAGCGCACCGGTGACGCCCCCGAGTTCCTCGTACGCACGGTGCGTCAGCAGGCCGCCCTCCTGCCGCTGCCACAGCAGGTCGAGGGTGAGGGCGAGGAGCGGCAGCTCGCCCGGGCCCGGGCCGGTGTCGGCGAGGATGCGCTCGGCGAGATTCGGCTCGTAGGACACGCCGGGGACGGCCTCGACGGGTACGGTCACGATCTCGCGCAGGCGTTCCGGGGCCGGCGGGGCGAGCGCGTGCAGGTGTCCGCCGATCTCCGGGCCGAACCGCGGATGGGCCAGCACCGGATCCAGGAAGTCGGCGCGCAGCGTGATCAGTACGCGGACGGAATCTGGCAGCGTGTCGCCTGTGAGCAGGTCGGCGAACTCGTCGACGGCGTCCGGTTCCAGGCCGAGGACCTCCTCGAACTGGTCGACCACGACAAGCAGCCGGCTGCCGCGCCGCAGTTGGAGCAGCCGGGCCACGACGTCTGCCGGGCCGTGGTGGCGCAGCACTTCGGCGAGTTCCGCGATCCGGTCGGGGCGCTCGGTCTCGGGCAGGTCGGGTTCAAGCAGCGGCAGCAGAGCCGCAGCGAAGGCAATGAGCGGGCTGCTGCCGGGCGTCGGCCGCAGAACCACCGCCTGGGCGCCTTCCGCACGCAGCCGGGGCGCCACGCCGGCCAGGGCCAGCGACGACTTGCCGGATCCCGACGGCCCTACGACGGTGACCCGGCGTTCGGCGGCCAGCGCCCGCGCCACCTCGTCGCTCTCGGCCCGCCTGCCATGGAAGATCGCCGCGTCCGTTTCCCGGAACGCCGAGAGGCCACGGAACGGCGACGGGGGCAGTGTGACCGCGCGCAGCTCGGGCCGGGCGGCGAGCAGTCCGCTGGTGGGGATCAGGTAACTGACGGGCGGATGCCCGGACTCGGCCACCGTGACCATGCCGACCACACCCGACAGCCGGTCGTCCCACACCGGCCCACCACTGAAACCCCGCGACACCGGATAACCATCACCAACGAGATCGGCCTGCACCCAGCCATCAGCCTGCCGCCCCCGCAGCACCCCCGCGTGCCACACCCCACCGGAACGACCGGCCGGCAGCCCGAACGCCCGCACCGGGTGCCCCCACACCTCGCCCGCGTCCACCAGCCGCACCGGGCCCGCCCCCGGAAGCAGGGCCTCCAGCCGCAGCACGGCGACATCGGCGGGCGCGGCAACATCGGCGTGTCCGGAGGGGCCGCTGCCGGGCTCCCGCGGCGCCACCCAGTACTCGACACCGGCCGTTGTCGCGGGCGCGCCGCCGTCGCCCTGCGAGGCGGGCACGAGGGGAAGGTCCACGTGGACCCGGGCGGAAGCGGGCGGCGCCGCGTCCCCCGTCGTGCCCAGCGCCGCGTGGACCACGTGCGCGCAGGTCAGAGCGAGCGTGTCGGACACCAGAAAACCGACGCCGACAGGTTCTCCACGCGCGTCAAAGACACGCAACAGAGCCGCGTCCAAGGACTGCGGGCACGGGCCCTGTCCGCGTTGCGCCGGTAACGCGGGCACCGTCAGTCCACCGCGTCCACACCCGGTTCGCCGGACGGCTCATTGCGCCAGGTAAGCGTGACCTTGAAGTTGGCCTGACCGGTTGTCCGGGAGATCACCACGTCCGCCTCGGCCGACAGGGAAAGCCCGAACTCGACGCCGATCTCGTCGGGCTGGCGTTCCATACCGCGGAAACCGTCCACGAAATTCTCCGCGACCGGCCGGATACCGGCGAGCATGTCGTTCAGCGACCGCGCCGCCCTCGCCACGACCTGCCCAGGACGCGCGACCTGGACCAAACCGTCCGCGGCCTCGTCGATCTGGACCTTGACGATGCCGGTCACGTCCGACGGAGCGGATCCCGCCACCTCACCGCCCGCCCCGGACACAGGCAACTCAACCAGGTACGCCATGCTTCCCCCCTTCGCGACACCTGCCACGCCAGCTCGTACCCTACCGATTCGACGGCATGTCGGGGCCAATTCGTCCCGAACCGACCCCGCAGCGTACCGACCTGACGTCACATCAACGAAGACATCGCTGCCCTGGCTACGCTCGCACCCACCCTGGAAAAGACAATCGCGGGCTCGGGCGAGGACCACCACCTGCTGCTCGACGGCACACCCACTCCCACCCGGCGCTGCGCCGGCCTGGCCACGGAAACCAACCAGACTCGCTGTACAGCGGCAAGCACCACGACCACGGCGTGAACGTCCAGGGCCTGATCAGCACCGGCGGTGTCCTGCTTGTACCTCGGCGAAGCCCGCCCACGACCTCACCGCCGCTCGCGCCGGTGACATCGTCGACGCCGCCAGCGGGGCCGACGCCAAGACCGCCGCCGACTCCGTGCGTAGTCACCCCGGTAGGTGCGCACCGCCATCCCGGAACCCCAGCCGCCGTGCTGCCCCTGGCCATGTGCCAGACGGGCCACGTTTCGGGCCCGGGCTTCTCGGGCTGCCAGTTGCTCGGGCGTGAGCCGATTGGTGGGCGGGCTGCGGCATCGGGATCCTGGCCGAGAAGGTAGCCGCTCTTGGTGACGGCGGCCCCAGCGCCGTTCGGACGGCGAGGCGCCGCCACCCGGCCAGGTCCATGACGGACACAGCTTCGCTACTCCGACGGAGCGTCAGCCCGCCCAGACCTCGGCCTCGTCGGCCGGGACGGTAGTGGCCAGGCCCAGTTCCTTGCGGGCGGCGACCGACTTGTTCGGGTCAATACCGGTGAACGCCGGGTCGTAGGCGATGTAGAACGTGTCGGCGTCGGCGGCGTTCGCAGCCTTCTTCCAGTTCCCGGCCGCCTTCGTCAGCGTCGCGCGGAGCTTGCCGACCTCGGTGCCCTCGATGCCGTCCAGGCCCTTGACGTGTGCGTCGAGGGCGGCCGCGACGGCCTTGGCCTGCGCCTTGTAGCCGGCCAGGTCGTCCTCGACATTGTCCTTCTCGGACTGGTTCGCCCACAGGGCCTCGTAGACCGCGTTCGAACCCTTGAGGTACGTGGTCTGCTCGGGCTTGAGGGACTTCGCGGTGCCCAGCGAGCCGCGGAACGTGCCCTTCTCCACGGTGTAGGTGCAGCTCACCGCGCGGTCACCCGTCGCCCAGCTCTCCTTGGTCGGGGTGTAGTAGAAGAGGGCGACGCCCTTGGGGAGCGCCCAGGTGTCCGGGGCGTACTTCCGCGCCTCGACCAGGCAGCGGCTGTCCGCGATCGTCGAGACCCCGTCGTCGCCGGGGTACTCCTTGCCCTTGTCGATCGCGAAATCGCCGACGACCTGGCCCTCGTGCGCCTCGTCGCAGGGCACGATCTCGACGGCGTACGCCGTCCCCTCGGCCTTGCCGTTCGGGTTGTAGCAGTCGCCGATGTCCAGCGAGAACACCGAGCGCTGACGAGTCACCTTCTTCGCGCTGTCCTTGGCGCTGTCGACGGCGTCGGAGACGTCCGAGCATCCCACCGCACCGATCGCGAGCAGGGCGGCAACGGCAGATATGCCGCGAAAAGAACGATACGGATCGCGGATTGCCATGACGTGTACATCCTCTTAAGTGATCTTTATGAAGGTCGCGCGCATCTTATGCCATCCCTGTGGCCCGGTTACGCGAAGGCCCTCACCTCATCGCGGCGTCTCTGGCTCGCGGCGGGCCGCGAGGGTTGTATCCGGGCTGCTCGCAGGTGACCTGCCTCCGCCGATTGAGGACAGCGAAGCGGACCCTTGAAGAGGGTTTTGTCCCGGTAGGGGTGTTTGGTAACCGGCGCGATGTCGGTCGCTTGGGGCAGCCCGTGCCTGCGTGTGAAGATCCGCCTGTGGAGTGTGATGTGCATGGACGGTCGATGTGGCGGTGGCCGGTGCCGCCGACGGCCTGGGAAGAGGAGACCTGGTCCTGTTTCTGGTGCCATGTGGGCGGCGCGTGGTTCGAGATCTCGCGACCGCTGCACCTGCCCATGGAGATGCGCTGGGAGAGGGCTGTCGCGGGTGGCCTTCCCGCTGGTGTCTCCCACGCCTTCGGCATCTTCGACAGGACGCTGTGCGGGATCCGGCTACCTCTACCAGGTGGCGCGCCATGCGCAGGCCCGGAACCGGGGGAAGGGGGATGCGCCGGCCCAGCTGGGGGCCAGGGCCGGCGCAGTGTGCGTTACGGGCGCGGTATCTCGGTGGTGACCTGGTCGTACCGGACGAGACGGGGGGTGAAGGAATACGAGGGATGTCTCTCCTGGAGGCGTGCCGTGGCATCGTCGAGATACGCCCACATGTCGGCGGGGTCAGCACCGACGCCGAACGTCGCGTCGTTTAGCACCTCTATGTCGGGACTCGCGATGTATGCCACGTACTTGAGGGTCTGGCTGCCACTGGCCATGGGTGCCTCGGCCTCCTTCGAGGTGCTGTGTGGTGTGTTCCCGTCCTTGCCGCCCGCGGTATCGGCGGCCTGTGCTGTTCCGGTTGTCGTGAGAAGTGTCGATGCGGCAACTGCGCCGGAGGCACCCAAGAGTGCTCGCCGGGAAATGTCTGACACAGTCCTCCCCCTGCCTTGATGACCCTTCCTGCGAGGGCTCGCGGCTGACGTTACAGCCACGTCTTCGCCGTGGAAGGACCATTGCGGTGACTCCGTCCCGGTCGCGTTGCCACAGGGCCATCTCCAGGGCGTCCAGGACGAGCCTGGTCCCCTTGGTGGTGGAGGCGGACCGGCCGACGATGCGACGGGAGAAGGTGTCCATGACGAAGGCGACGTGGACGACCCCGTTCCAGGTGGCGACGTGCGTGAAGTCCGCGCCCCAGCAGCGGTTGGGGGCACTGGCGACGAAGTCACGGTCGAGGAGGTCCGGGCCCGCTCGGCGGCCGGATCGGTGATCGTCGTGATCGCCTTCCTGCCGCGGACGGCGCCGGTGATGCCGATCTCGCGCATGAGGCGCTCGACGGTACAGCGGGCCACGGCGTGTTCCTGCCGGTTCAGCTCGCGCCAGATCTTCCGGGCTCCGTAGACGCGGTAGTTGGACGAGTGGACCGCCTGGATCCGCTCCTTGAGTTCCTCGTCGCGCACGGAACGGGCGGAGGGAGTTTCGAGGCGTTTCTTGTGGGCGTAGTGCGTGGAAGGGGCGATCTTGCAGCCGTGCTCGGTGAGCGTCCTGCAGATCGGCTCGACGCCGCCGAAGCGGTCCCGGTGCTCGTCGATGAACGCTACGAGCGAGTGTGTGGCCGGTCGAGCTCGGCCGCGAAGAAACTCGCCGCCGCCTTCAGGATCTCGTTGGCCCGCTTCAGCTCGGCGTTCTCCGTCCTCAACGCTTCGAGCTGGGCGGACTCCTCCGTCGTCGTCCCAGGTCGCGTTCCCGCGTCGATCTCGTGCTGCTTCACCCAGTTCCGCAGCGTCTCGCGGGATCCGATGCCAAGCTTCTCGGTCACTGCCTGCAAAGCGGCAGTCTCGTTCGCGTGGTCGTCGCGCACCTCGGCGACCACGCGCACCGCACGGCGGCGGAGCTCAAGGGGGTAACGGGAAGGTCGTGCCATGACTCGATCCCTTCATGAAATCGAGTCTCCATTCGAGCCGGGGTGGTTCAGTAAAGGGGGAGGCGCCGAGGAAGGCCAGGCAGGTCACCGCCAGCAGTGCCAGTACGCGGCCCCGCTGCCCTCGCCGACCTCACGTGGTCACCAAGACCTGCAATGAGACGTGACTGGCCTCGGATCCCGGCCCTGAGCAGATCTTCTCCGCGTGCCATCCACGCGGAGAAGATCTGGGTTGTGTGGGTGAGGCAGCGGACTATCCGGCGAAGATGCGCTCGGGCCAGCCTGCGGCGAGCCGCCCGTATGCCAGGATGTCAGCGCTGTTCGGAGTCTCCTTGTTCTTGTCCATGTAGAGGTAGGCGTCGCCGGTGGGGAGCGTCCCGATCCATGCGGAGTTCGGTCCCATCGTGCCGTTCTTCGCGCACGATCCGACGGTGATCGCTGTGAGGTTGCCCCAGCTGGTGGGGCGGACGTCCTTACGCGTCCACTTCGTCGGTGTCCTGTGGGGGATGGTGTACTCGACCAGCTGCCCGGTCGTGAGGGTGGCGAGGAGCACGTCGGCGCTCTGCCCGTCCGGGAGCGTCTTGAGGCCGTACCATGCCAGGGTCTTGAGGCCCTGCCAGCCCGACGCACCGACCACCGTCGTGCTGTTCATGGTCTCCGCCTTGGTGGCGGTGTTGTACCGATGGATTCCGCCGTTGTCGGTGAGGGCGTACACGTAGCTGCCCGGCCTGCCGGAGAGGGCAGGGACCGCCGTCATGAGACGGATGGAGCTCCAGGTCGTGCCCACTTTCTTCTTGGTCAGGGAGCCGTCGAGGTTGAGGCCGAGCACATACAGGCTCCCGTCCGCCGCGGTCGCGTAGTAGTCACGTCCCGTGCTTCCCAGGGCGTCCGGCGACTGCGCGCCGGCCGACTCCTTCTTGACGAGCGCCCGCGGCACGAATCCGAGTTGGCTCTTCTCCCAGACCGAGGTGTACAGGTTTCCCCGGCCGTTCTCGCTGGTGTAGGTCCGGTCGACGATCCGCTGAGCGGAGTCGACCCCCAGGACGTTCACGGAGCAGGACAGGCCCGGATCAGGGATCCCCGGCACGCTCGTGCCCGCCGTCATGGGACGCGCCGCGGGGGCCGGTGCGGCCTGTGCGATCGCGGGGGCGGCAAGGGACGTGAGCGTGAGCGCGGCAACGGCCGCGACAGAACCGCTCACTCGACGTCGGAACATGGACACCTGTTCATCCTCATCTCGTGTTGTTCGCTGGTCTCTCCGGGTGCGTGAGGCACATCCGGAACCGTGGTGGCAGGGCCGAGGTGTCTTCTCCCGGAACTCGAAGTGGACACCCCCTGCGCAGGCAGGGACGACGGGGACAGAACTGCTGGTTCCACGAGGAGACGATCAATTGCTCCTGCTAATCAGCGTTAATGTGCGCGTCCGGCACTGCGGGGAAAGCCACGAGGCGCGAGGACGTTCCGGGGCCGCACGGGTCCGCGGCGCAGTTGCCTCGCCGGGGTCGCGTGTACCGGATGCGGACGACCGCGTACGCCGTGGTTACCTCCTGCAGCGCGGCGGTAACGGTGCGGTCGCCGCCCGGATCGGAGTCAACGGCGAGCGCGGTGAGCACCGGCGGCACCGCGTAAGGAGTGGGGAAAGCCCAGCGAGCGCGGCCGTCCTCCCCTCTCCCCCGTCACCGCGACCATGACGATGGCGGTCGAGGGCCCCGGTGGGCCGGGAGGACCGGCGGGGCCACGCTCCCCCTGTGGGTCGACGGGCGGCTCGACCGGCTGCCTGGTGGTGGGGTGGCGACCGGTGCGTCTGGTGGTGGTGCGGGTGTAGCGGCCGAGATCGCGGAGCGTGCCCCCCAGAGAGTTTCCGGGCGTGTGACGGGCGGCGCCTCCGCGCGGGGCCATCAGGTCTCCGCGCTCGTCAGGTCGAGACGCCGACTGGGAACGGACCTGGGCACGTCGATCGCAGCGTCCGGGCTGATCGTGACCTTCTCCGAATCGACGACCAGTCGCACGCCGTGTCCGTTGCAGGGCCCTCGATACGCGGCGAGGCGCGGCCTGCCTACAACGGAGAGAGGTGGTCATGAACGCGCCGGAGCGGCCGGGCGAGACGGCGAACCAGAGCGTTGCCATGGCAAACTCGTCGAGGTCGTCGGCAGAGTGCGCCACCTTCTGTGGTGGGTTGTCTGGTACTCGCGTCCGGCGACCGTGAACGTGCCGTTGTGCTCGCGGCATCGGCTTCCGGTCCCTGCACGACGCGCTCGACACCACCGCCCCCGGCAGGCGCCTGATCTTCCACGTCTTCGCCGCCCTGGCGCCGCGTCCGGCGCCAGTTGGAGGGAACCAGCCAACCGACCCCCACCGCTCCACCGCGTGACCAACGGGCTCCACCAGTCCCTGTACCGCAGCCCGGCCCCGAGAGGAGCGAGATCGGCCCGCAGCAGAAATCGAGGGGACACACGAGACCGAACCCGAAGCAGGACAGGACAGGACAGGACAGGACAACGCACCATGACGCACACGTCCGAGATCGAGCTGAAGACGACCCTGCCGGCGAGCCCGGAACAGGTCTGGGACGCGATCGCCACAAGACCCGGGCATCGACTCCTGGTTCATGGGCCGCGCCCGTGCCCGTGCACGTCATGTTCGTGCTCTTCTCCACTGCACCAGCCGGCAAGCCACAGGAGAAGGTGCACTTCCTTCTCCGTGACACAGTCGGGCCCGGCCGAGACTGACGCTCGCCAAGTTCACATGCTGCGCTCGACCGCCACATGGAAACTCGCCCCGGGCCCGTACTCGATCGCCGTCCAGGTCAACGGTCGCCGTTTCCTGCCCGTGAAGTTCAACGTCCTGCCGGCCGTCCGGAATCGGAGCGGTGAGGGCCGGGGCGCGGCGGCGGCCGCACGCATATTTGTGTACTCACATCAGTTCCGGTCAGCCGGGTTTCGGTGCTCCGGATCGGGGCGGAGCGTCCCTTTCGATCCCTCAACCGGTAGCTCCGCGCGTTCCTTGGTGGCCAGTTCGCGGTAGCGGATGCACGAGGCGGCGAAGGCCGGGCAGTTGACGGCTACCGGTGCTGCTCCCAGTCGGTCCTGGTGAGTTCGTACTCGACTTCGCCGTGCTCGGAGCCTTCGATCGCCTCGGGCCAGTCCCCGGTGAAGTCCCGAAGGAACGTCAGCCCTGCCTTCTCCATGACCCGACGGGATCGGATGTTCACCGTCATGGTATTCGCGGTGATCCGTTCCACCCCGAGGTCGGTGAACCCCTTTCTGATCAGAGCCCGCGACCCTTCTGTGGCATACCCCTTGCCCCAGGCGGCCTTGTTCAGTCGGTAACCGAGTTCGACCACGGCGGCGCTGTGGTCGTCCAGGGGGCGGAACTCGAACCAGCCCAGGAACGCTCCGGTTGCCTTCTCCTCAGCGGCCCAGTAGCCGCGGGTACCGAAGCACGGGTAGGCGTGCAGGAGCCGTGGCAGGGTCTGCGTCTGGATCGCCTCGTAGCTGGTCGGCTTGCCGCCGTTGATGAAGCGCATGACGTCGGGGTCGTTGTCCAGTGCGAGGAGGCCGTCGGCGTCGGTGTCGGCGAACGGGCGCAGCACGAGCCGTTCGGTTTCCAGGAAGACAGTCATGTAGCGATCTTCACCACCGGCGGTTGGACCCGCCACCGGATATTCGGAGCAGACCGGTGAGGGTGACCGTTCACGCAGCGATGGTTTGGGACCGTTCAACCGGCCAGCCGCGTTCGAAGCGGGCCCCGCGCGGACGCGGGCGACGAGCTTGGGTGCGGTGATCGCGCCAGCGGGCCTGGGCGAACGCAGTTGGGTGGGATGGGGCCCGAAGGTCCCGTTCTATGGGGTGCTCGTGACCGGAACGGGCGGGCAGGGCGTGGCCGGGCCGACTCCGACCGCCAGGCCGCTCACCGCTCCCCCATCGGCTACGCATGCCGCCGCGACCTGTTCATCACCCGCCCCGAGTTCATCGACCAGCAGCGCCGGCAGGACTTGCAGCGAGGCCCGCACGTCGCATCGGTCGACCGGGCTCAACGCCAGCAGTACCAGCGGTTTCGGTGGCGGATCCGGCCGGCCGAGGCCGGCTTGCTCAGTCGCACCGCACAGGCACTCCTCGGCGAGCACGGCATCGACGAACCGCTCCCGAAGGAGGCGAGGTTTCGTGAGCGGGACGACCGAGCGGTTGTCGGCGGCCGATCGGCCAGTCCGCTCAAAGCCCGTTACGAGACGGCGACCGGTCCGCCGCTGCCCGCGCATTCGCCTTCGACGCGCCGAACTACCAGGGACAACTGGCAGTTCAGCGGGAGGCCGTCGTAGCCGAGGACGTTCGGCCGGCGCTTCCGCCGAAGCCCTTCGGATCGCTCGGCGTCCTTGATTCAGCGGAACTCACGGGCACATCGGCCATCGTGGTCCCGGTCCCCTATCTCTGACCCACGGTGCCAGGCAGCGACTGGGGTCGTACGACCGCGGCCATGCGCTCGCCGGCGCTGCGGCCTGCCCTTCGCCTTCCTCGGCAGGAGCCGCGCCTCTCCTCGGCTCGGCCCTGGCCCTGGCCCAGTGTCTGTCGGTGCGGAGGCCGGTCGGTATCCTGCTGATCATCGCCGTGACCGCCCTCCACGGCACCATGGCCGCCGAACCGCACGGCATCTGGAACGCGCTGCTCGCGGTCGCCGTCGGCGTGCACATGGCATTCAGGCGCCGCGCGATACTCAGCGTCGGCATGGGTACCGCCGTTTACGTCGTCCTGCTCAACCCCCTGTGACCGTCCGTCCGTCCCGAGGAGAGACCCCGATGAATTCCGGCAGTTACTACGAGCGCATCGACGACCACCGGTACAAGCCCACCTCGCACGCCGGCGGCGCCTGGACCACCGACGAGCAGCACTTCAGCCCGCTCGGCGGCCTCGTCGTGCACGCCATCGACCGTCATCTGGCCGCGCGCCCCGGGGCCGACGGGCTGGTCCTTTCCCGTATCAGCTACGACATCCTCGGACGGCTCGCCCTGGACGAGTGCGAGATCCGGGTGGACGTCGTACGGCCCGGCCGAACCATCGAACTCCTGGAAGCGGTCGTACTGATCGCCGGCCGGCCGGTGGTCCGCGCCCGTGCCTGGCTGCTCGCGGCCCTCGACACCGGCGCGGTGGCCGGCGGCGCCGAGGCAGTGCTGCCCCCGCCCGGGTCGGTGGAGCGGTGGCCGATGTCCGAGGTGTGGCCGGGCGGATACATCGCCTCCCTCGACGTCCGCCCGCTCGCCCCGCCCCGGGCCGGTCGCACCACGGCCTGGATTTCGACCCCTCTCGCACTCGTCGCGGGCGAGCCGAGCAGCCCGCTGGCGTCGTTCCTCGCCCTCGTGGACACGGCCAACGGCATCGCCGTACGCCAGCCGCCGACGCAGTGGATGTTCCCCAACGTCGACCTGACCGTCCATCTGCACCGCCGACCGGTGGGCGAGTGGACCGGCCTGGACACGACGGTCGTCTTCGGCCCCACCGGCCAGGGCGTGACCAGCACCGTCCTTCACGACGTGGAGGGCGCCATCGGCCATGCCCAGCAGCTCCTCACCGTCCGCCCTCAGTCGGACGGCTGAGCCCCGCGCCCCGCGATCGTGGCGCGGGCCGACTCGTCGACGTGAAGGGTGACGACGTCGGGGCGGGCGTAGTGGCCGGTTGGATCGAAGTCGAAGCGGGCCCGGGGCAGGTCGCCGAGATCGAGCTCGGCGGCCAGGATGCCCTCGCCGTCACGCAGCGGGCCGGCCGCGGTGTTGCCCGGCCACCTATCCGCCACAGCGGACCTGACGGTCCTCCGGATCACCATTCGGCAGGCCAACCGGATCACCGTCGGCGTTGGTGCTCCCGGGTTGGTGACCGCACGCCCGGGTATCGGCCGTGGTCGCTGATGCTCAGCGGCCTCGCGTCCCATGGCGTCGACCGAACGGTGGCCAGTGAGGTCATTTCCCACCATCAGCCGTTGCCAGGCCTCCGCGCGAGCCCTGAAGCTGCTGCGGAGCCGCTTGTTCAGGAGAGGGTGGTGGGTTTACGAGGCGGCGGGACGGCCCGGAGCAGTTCCCACAGGGGATGTGAGCCGGACGCCCACGTTCCAAGGGTCTGGCGGTCGACCACATGCAGTCGCTGCTGCTTGGCGAAGGCCACGGCCGGTGCGGTTACCCGGCCGTTCGTCACGATCACCGCGATGTCGGCGCCGTGGACCTGGCGTGCGGTGCCGTTGAGGACTTGAAGGTCGGGTGTGCCCACCGCAGAACCGGAGGCGCCGTTGCGACGGTGCTTGCACTGGATGACCCAGCGTCGTCCGTAGGGGTCGGTGGCTTTCACGTCTGCGCCCAGGTCTCCGCCGCCCCCGACCCGGACCGCATCCCGGCAGCCGTCACGACGCATCAGGTCCCGCACCGCGTCCTCGAACCGGGAGTGGTGCAGGGCGTCGAGCTGGGACAGCCCGTAGCGCAGGCTTTGTGCGTGTGCCGCTTCCCATCTGGCTTTCTGCTTCAGTCGGTAGAGCCAGCCACCGCCCGCCAGCACCGCGAGTGTCCCGACGACGATCAAAACCCACCAGTGCACCAGCAGCCAGTTGACGACAGCCACCACCAGACCGATGGTCACGGCCGACGCCACAATAGAAATGATCAGACGGTCGTCCTTGCGCCGACGCCGGTTGCTCGGCCGCCTGGAACGCCGCCGCGCCGGTGAACGCCTGGTCATCGCCGCTCCTTTGCGCGGGGGATCATCGGCTGCTCTGGGTGATGCCACTCGCAAGCTGGCCCAGGAAGTCCAGAATTCCCTCACCGACGGGTGTCGGGGCGATGAGCACCCCCAAGGCCAGGACGACTATGACGGTGAACTTCTCATCCAGTCGGCTACGCGCCTCCGTGCGCCGACGGAGCCGGAGGACGACGATGACCGCGAGCAGCACCGCGACGTTGATCGTCAGCAACCGCCCGACCTCCCCACCAGACCGAGCCGCCCGCGGCGCAGAACCGGAGGGCGGCGTCCCGGCCTTCTTGTGTAGTCGACGGTGGGCAGTGCTGTGGCCGGTTCGCCGGTGAATGACGGTAAACAGATCTTTTGGCTTGATTCTTCGGGGCGCAGCGGGTCGGCCGTCCTCATTTCCCCGTCCGCGGTTCGCGGACCCGTGCTCGGCACCTGAGTTCACGTATCGCGCAGCTCTGCCGCTCCGGCATTTCCTTGATGGCCGAGTCCACCGAACGCGGCGCCTCGGTTGGCATCGAGGGTGCGCCAATAGCCGTCCGAGGTGGTCTCCCCTGTCTTCACCTGCCCGCCGGGGCGATCGGCGGGGTCGGTCGGCAGCGAGGCTGTGCTCGTGGCGTGGAGTCGAAACTGCGCGTGTGGGAACCCGGCACCGGACGCGGCTGCTGCGCAGGGCTTGCTTATGCTGCCGTCATGGGTCGGGATCTGACACTGTTCATGGCGGACTGGGAACGGTTGAGTGCCATCCCCGTCGAGTGCCGGATCGAAGCATTGGACGACACGAGCTGGCCACTGGAGCTCGATGACGGAGTTGCGCGGGCCGTTCGCTGCCGAGTGCGAAAGCTGGGCAGGCCGCCCGGACACCTTCGAGGGCTTCATCGCGCTTCTGCGTGAATGGGGCGACGTGACAACGGAGGCTGCCCGCCGCAGCTGGGGCCTCGTCGGGCTGCCCTGAAGGGTGTTGCAGGCAACGTTCGCCCTGTAGGTCGTGACGAGCATCGGTCGATGTCCGTAGTCGGCCGGTGCAATCGAGGAACATGGCTGCCCGGCCTGCCATCGGCTCCGCCGCCCCGACGATGCGCTTCGCGTGTTGTGCTGTTGACTGCCGCGATCGGCCTCGGAAAGCGGTTCGACGGCTTTGCGGGGTCCTGACACAGTGGCGCACTATGGCGAACTTCGAGCTTCTGACCGCCGCGGACGTGCAGCTCATGCAGGGACTGGCGCAGCGTGTCACCGCCACCCGTCCGGACCTGGTGAACAGTGACGCGGCGTTCGGCGAGCTGGCCTGGAACTGGGGCAAGGGGCACGCCGACGAAGGCGCAAGCTGGACGCGTCGGCTGTGGTTCTCCGGCGGGGATCTGGTGGCGTGGAGCTGGGCCCGTCTGCCGCACCGGGTGCGGCGGAGCGACGGGTCGGTGAAGGACGTCACCGGCGCCTATCTGGCGTATCAGGTCCATCCCGACCACGCCGGGCTCGTTGACGACGTGATCGACTGGTACGACGGTACGGCGGCAGGCATCGAGCGTACGGTGGTGCCGAGCGCCGCCGATGAGTTCGCCCTGAAGCGATGGGCGGCCCACGGCTACGAGACCGACCCGGCCTCGCTCGGCGACACCGGGTCCTGGACCCAGCTCAACGAGCGGAACCTTATCGACGTGGAACAGCCGGTACTGCCAGACGGATTCCGGTTCCGCACCGCCGACGAGGCCGGGCCGAAGGCCGCGGTCCAGGCCCATCTGGACGCCTGGGCTCCCTCGACGTACACGGCCGAGAGCTACCGGGGCGTCCGGCAGACGGCGACGTATCGCGGCGACCTGCACATCCTGGTGGAGGCGCCGGACGGAACGATGGCATCCTCGACGATCATGTGACTCGACGATGCGAACAAGACCGCTGAGTTCGAGCCGGTCGGGACGCATCCGGACTACCGGCGTCTGGGGCTTGCGAGGGCGATGCTTCTGCACGGGATGCATCTGGCGCGGGCGGCCGGGGCCACTCATATGACAGTCGCCTGCCTGGGTGCGCCGGGGCATCCCCAGGCACGCGGGCTGTACTACAGCGTCGGGTTCCGGAAGTTCACGCGGGACGCGCCGCTCATCAAAAACAGGACCGCGGGCTGAGGACTGGCCGTTCGGGTAGTCGTCGGTCAGGGCACGTTGGCTCGGGCGACGGCCCGACGTAGGCGGGTGTCGTCGGCGGGCGGTTTCTCCAGATGGTGTAGCGACGGATCATGCTGCCTTGCTCTATGTGGCTGCGGTGGTCGGTGCCGTCCAGGGCGCGATCCACCACGGCGGCCGCAGCCAGATCCGGCAGGCGTACCGCGACGGGCGAGGGCGTGAGCCAGGTCATCCGCAGAGAAAGGCCGTCGTGGCTGCCACGAACCAGTCCGCGTCGTCGAGCCACGGATAGTGGCCCGCTCCCGGTTGCACCACCAGCGTGGCGTCAGGGAACACTTCAGCGAACTCGGCCGCGGACACGGGCGGGCTGTTCAAGTCGAACTCCCCGGTGAGCAGCAGAACAGGGGCCTCGCAGGCGGCGAGCGCCGCCCGAGTGCTCTCCACGTCGAAGGCGCCCTCGGCCGCGAAGAGAGCGACAGCTTCCTGATTGCTCGGCCGACCGGCTGCGTGGTGTTTCTGCGCCGTGGCATCCCAACGGCCCCAGAAGAAGGGGGCGACGGCTTCCCAGTCACTTCCCGTCCCCTCGGTGATCGCCTGCAGGGCGGCGAACGCTGCCGCGAACCATGGCTCGTTCTTCCGCAGCTGTGCAAGCTCGCGCCGTGTCTCTCCCGTGATCGCTACGCCGACAGCTCGGGCACTGGGGCCGATGAGGGCGAGCTTGCTGACCTTCTCCGGGTGCAGGGCGGCGTATTGCGTCGCAATGTTCGTGCCGGCGGAGTGGCCGAGCAGGTCCATCCGGGGAAGGCCGAGGTGCGCGCGTAGCGCCTCGACGTCGTCGACCAGGCGATCGCAGCGGTAGGAGGAGATGTCTTCGGGAATCGCGGACCGGCCGGTGCCGCGAAGGTCCAGGACGATCAGCTGGCGGCACGTGGACAGGCCGCCGAGGCTGCCGAGGTAGATGGAGTCCGTAGGGCCTCCCGGGATGCAGACAACCGGGTCGCCGTCGCCGGTCACGCGGTATGAGAGCTGGGTTCCGTCAGGCGCGGAGAAGGTAGGCATGATGCGGATCCTGCCAGCCATAACCGGGTTGTACAACCGGGTTATGACCGGACGAGGTCTCTGGTGTATAACCGGGTTGTGGCAGGCGACGAGAGCACACACCAGACCCCCGAGACGCTGACCGAGGAACAGGCCGGGCGGATGCTCGCCGGCATGAACGAGGTCATCCGTGCAGGCGAGGAGATGCGAAAGCTGCGCGCCGAAATGATCAAGGTGTTTGCGGGCTTCGGCTGGACGCAGGAACGCATCGCGCAGCTCACCGACATGAGCCAGCCCGCCGTCTCCAAACAGATGGCGAAGCACAAGACCGGCGGCCCACAGCCTCCGATGGAACTCTCCCTCGACCAGCACGACGCCCCCTGGCTCGAAGGACGACTGTGGGGCCTCGCCGAGGAAGTCTCCGAGACCTGCCATGAAGCCGCCTGCTGCACCCGCTACCTCAACGAACTCACTCGGGGGAAGAAGCACTTCACGCCGGAGAACATCGACAGGCTGCGACGTCTCGTCGAAGAGGACCTGAGGGTGCACCGGGCAGAGCTACCCGCCAGTTATCAGGCCGCGTACGACGAGATCAGCCGCGGTCTCGACCTTCCCTCGAAGGTGACCGCCACATCAGCGTCTGTACGCCGCTCCATCGCTCACCGGATTCAGCGGGATCTGCTCAGGGGTGACTTGTAAGCCATTCTCGTCAACGGCCCTTTGCCCGAGTGAAATCCCTTGGGGCTCGGGAGGGCACCGGGAACCCTGGTCGTCCAGGAGCCTGGGCGGCTTCACCCAACCTTCTCAACGGCCGTTCCCCGAAGGCGTGTTCCCCAACCCGCCCCTGGACCGCGTCCTCGGCCCGGCCACGCAGACGCCGGCCCGCCGCACCACATGGCCGCGTCGCGGGCTAGAAGAGGCCGGCGCGCATGTGCCCCGTAAGGTTCTTGAGGATCTCGCGCAGCCACGGGCTGCGGACGGCCGGCAGCCGAACCAGTGTGTGCTGGAACGCTGTCGGGTCGGCCCGGAACAGGCGGCAGGAGCGCGGCGTCGGCGGGTCGTCGCGGAGGACACCGTCGGGCATGCCACCCGACGCAGGAACGGGCAGGTACGGCTCGGGGAAGGCCAGCCACAACCACACGCCGAACGGCAGCGGCACCGGGTACGCCGAGGCGGCCGGGCCGGCCAGGGGCCAGGGCTCCCCCGTCTGCGGGTGGACCGGCACCAGGAGGATGCCGGCGTCCGCGTCGGGGGCGGGTCGTCCCGGTCCGGCCAGGACAGCGCGCCGCGCCGGCGGCCCCGCGGGCAGCAGAGCATCGAGGGCGCGTTGGAACACCTCCCCGGTCAGCCCGTCCGGGACGGTCACCGGCCGGCCCTCCGAGGCCGCCAGCAGGTGGGCGAGCGCCCGGCCGGCCGCAGCCTCCCACTGCGGACTCCACGACCACCAGTGGCTCGTTCCCGGCCGCGCTCCCCACCTGGCGATCGGCTCGAACGGGGGCGTGCCCTTGCCCTCCGCCATCAGTTCCGCCCAGGACAGCGGCGCGGAATCGACGCCGTCGACGGGGAGGCGGCGCACGGCGTCCGGGGCGAGCCACACCGCCTGCCAGAGCGAGCAGTCGTCGATCCGGCTCGCCACGGGCAGGCCGCACGCC
Source organism: Streptomyces sp. NPDC006510 (assembly GCF_040611955.1). Taxonomy (NCBI): domain Bacteria; kingdom Bacillati; phylum Actinomycetota; class Actinomycetes; order Kitasatosporales; family Streptomycetaceae; genus Streptomyces; species Streptomyces sp. NPDC006510. The sequence continues at coordinate 27,172 of NZ_JBEXPH010000025.1, forward strand.
TCGCAGGCCATGTTGGGGCCGTCGGCCCCGTCGAGACCACAGCAGTACCCGCCGCCCTTCTCCGGGATCAGCAGGGTGCCTCGGACGTCGCCGGGTGCGATGACGCTCGCGCCCGGCGCACCGTCGGACAGGGCGTAGACCGGCGCGTAGACACCGCGGGCTGCCGCCTCGTCCGGATGGATCGCCTCCCACATCCGCCAGGGCGGTCCCCAGGGTTCCGGGTCCACGGCGAACGTGCCCGGTTCCATGAGTACCGGGAGCTGAATCCCGTTCCCGTACTTCTGATGGGCGTGGGCCGGCAGGGCGACCTGGGACAGCGGGGCGGTCAGCTCGGCGCCACACCCCGCACACACGAAAACGAACAAACGTCCTCCGTCTGGGAAACAGAGGCATCCTCGCAGCTCGGCAGCGGCCGGCCAACCCATTTCGAGCGACCGCGTCCCGGCTTGGAGGATGTCCGTCCATTGGCGGTCGTCCTGATCTCGGCCTCGGACCAACGCCCTTCCCATTCCTTGGCCAGTGCCTGCACCCGGAGGGGCGTCTCGCCAGGACGGTCAGCCCGCAGCCGGGGTGACCGTCCTGCGTGCCTGCTCGAACCACCGCTTGCCCTCTGCCCGGCCGATCGGATCCCGCCGACGGGCAGAGGCCGGCTGGCTGGCTGGCTGGCTGGCTGCCGAGCGGTGCTCAGGCCGGGACTCCCCGGGTGAGGTCAGCCGGATCGGTGTTGGCCCCGCAGACCACCACCGCGACCGTCTCGCCCGGTGCGGGCCGGTAGCCGTATGCATGGTCCAGCGCGGGTGCGGACAGCGCCGACAGAGCAGTGGCGCCGCTGTGCTCGGCGGCGATACGCCATTCGTCCCACAGCCACTGGCGGGCGGCGGTGATGGCCCGGTCCGGAACGAGCACGCTGTGCAGGGCAGTGGCACGGGCCGCGTGCAGGGCCAGTTCGGTGGCCCGTCGCGCGCCGAGTGCGTCGGCGGCGATGCTGTCGACGGGTACGTCGACGAGGCGGTCGGCCGCGATGGCGGCTTGGACAGCACGGCTGTGCTCGGGCTCCACGGCCACGGTGCGGATGCCGTGGTGGTGTGCGGCGGTGGCGGTGCCGGCGAGCAGCCCGCCGCCGCCCGCGGCGACGATGACGGTGTCCAGACCGGGGATCCGGTCGCGGATCTCCTCCAGCAGAGTTCCTGCTCCGGCGGCGACATAGGTGTTGTCGTAGGCGTGACCGAGCAGCGCACCGCTACGTTCGGCGTAGTGGGCGCAGGCCGCGGCGGCATCGGCGTACTCGCCTTCGACGAAGCGGACTTCGGCGCCGAAGGCACCGAGCCGGTCGGCCTTGGCCGCCGGAGCACTCGCGGGCAGGAACACAGTGGCATGGGTACCGACGGCGCGCGCGGCCCAGGCGCAGGCCACTCCGGCGTTGCCGCCCGAGGCGATGGCGACACCGGCGCCGGGCAGGGTGCCCTGCTCCTGGTGGGCCGACAGGAGGTTGGCCATCCCTCGGGCCTTGAAGCTGCCGGTGTGCTGCAGGTGCTCCAGGACCAGCCATGTGCGGGGCCCGCCCGCGCCGTGGTGCGGGCCCTGGGTCGATGTCCCCGCCGTCGGCTCTGCGCCGGGCCCGCCGAGGATCGCGGTCGCGGCCAGGAGCGTGGGGGCGGCGGGGGCCACGAGCGCGGGCCGTACGCGGCCCTCGATCCGCGCCGCGGCGGCGGCGATGTCGGCGTAGGTCAGCGGAAGACGGCCAGTCACAGAAAACTCCACATCGGAAATCACAGGTCACTACAAGAGCACCTGTAGAACAGCGCAGGCAAGACGACGGAAAACGCCCCCTGGGGCGGCGACCGCCTTTCAGCACGGCCCACACTGCCCCAGGGAAGTCACCGCACAGCATGCGGTGTTCTGCCCGTGCCGCTCTAGCGGGCGGTCAGCGACAGCACGAAGGACGCCACGGCGAGCACCAGGTAGAAGCCCGGGAAGGAAATATTGTAGAACACGCGTGCCTTGACGTGGACTGCGACGGCCCCAACGTAGAACAGCACCAGCCCGGCGCTCGCGGCGACGTCCAGGTGCCACAGGCCCAGCAGCCCGACCAGCAGCCCGAGCGCGCCCGCCATCTTGAGCGTGGCCAGCCACGGTATCCAGGACGCCTTGAGGCCGACCTCGGCGGAGTTGGCGAGAACCGACTTGGCGCCCGCATAGTCGGCGGCAGCGATTCCGGCGTTCGCCACGATGGTGAGTGCGGCCACGATGACGTAAAAGGTGAACATGTCGAGACAGCCATTCCGTGATCGGGAAATACGAGACCGAGGCGGCCCTCTCGCAGCGAGGAGAAGTCGCTCCGCAGGGCGGCGGAGCCCCGGCGGGCCACCGCCTTCAGCGTTCGTCCAGACTCCCCCGAAGGCGTCCCACGCGTCCAATACCTTTACCTATAACCTATGGGAATGGACATTGACACGCGGTTGCTGAGGTCTTTCGTCGCCGTGGCGGAAGAGGGCACGCTCACCCGGGCCGCCGAGCGGCTGTTCATCTCCCAGCCCGCGCTGACCAAACAGATCAAGCAGTTGGAGGCGGCGCTGTCCGCCGCGCTGTTCATCCGCTCCCGGCACGGCATGGCCCTGACCACCGCCGGGCGGTCACTGGCCGAGCAGGCCCCTGCGGTGCTCGACGCCTGGGACCATGCGCTACGGCAGACCAAGGGCGCCGCCGACCGTGAACGCCAGGTCCTGCGTGTGGGCTTCGTGGCCAGTGCCGCCAACGAGGCGACCCCGGCCATCATCGCCGCCTTCGCTCAGCGGTGGCCGGGCTGGCGCGCAGACATGCGCCAGGCGTCCTGGTCGAACCCCTCCGCGGGTCTCGCTACGGCGGATGTGGACGTGGCTCTGCTGCGTCTGCCGTTCCCGGGCCAGGAACGGCTGCGCACCCGTGTGCTGCTCGGCGAGCCGCGGTGGGTCGCGCTGCCCGCCGCACACCCGCTGGCGGCCCGCGAGCGGATCGCTTTCTCCGAGCTGTGGGACGAGCCCTTCGTGGCGGCGCCCGCCACCACCGGGCAGTGGCGCGAGCTGTGGCTGGCGACCGACGAACGTGAGGGTCACCCGGTACGCATCGGCGCCGTCACCGACCAGCCCGACGACTGGCTCAACGCCATCGCCAACGGCTACGGCATCGCCCTCGCCCCCGAGTCCTCCGCCCGCTTCTACGCCCGCCCCGGCGTCGTCTACCGCCCCGTCGACGGTGTCAGCCCCAGCCAGGTCGGCGTCGCCTGGGCACCCGCCGACGACACCAACCCCGTCGTCCAGGACTTCGTACGCTGCTGCATCGACCAGGCAGGCAACTGAGCCGTACGGCGACACACTGACTCGCCCGGACCCGCCCCATCCAGCCGGGCGGCCCGCGCTTGGCATTTCCGGGCCTACCCGGAAGTTTCTATTACTGAAGGGCGGCAGAGCGTCCTTGCCTTCGCGCCGCCAAGAAGCAAGTGTTCGCACCGCACCGGGCACGGGCCCTGCCGGGCGTAGCTCGGCCAGGCCTCGGCCTGTGAGCCTTTCGGCCGGGCAGGTGTTGGCGTTCGCGGCGGCTGGCAGCGATGCGCAGGGTCCCTCCCCGAAGGTCAATGGGCAGCGTTGGCGAAGTGAGGCCCGTGGCCGTGCGGCCCCTGTGGGGAGTGGTGTCAGCACCACTCCCCACAGGGGCCGCAGGCCAACTGACCCGCCGCCGATCGCGCAGCAGACTCATCCCCAGCACCGGCGACGACCTGCCGGGCACCGACCACGGACGGGGAAGAACAATGGCCAGTCACACACGTCGAAGGGTCCTCCAGGGAGCGGCACTTGCGGCGGCCGGGAGCGTCGTCGGGAGTTACGGTCTCGGCCACTGTGCCACCGCCGCTCAGGCCGCCACCGTGGCCGGAGGCAGGGAGTCGTCCCCGTTCCTGGAGGGCGCCTTCGCTCCGGTCACCGAGGAACTCACCGCGTTCGGCCTCGCGGTGACCGGCCGGGTACCGCGCGACCTGGACGGCCGCTACCTGCGTACCGGCCCCAACGCTCTGGGCGTCGAGGATCCGCGGGCCCACCACTGGATGCTCGGCGACGGCATGGTGCACGGGGTGCGGCTGCGCGGCGGGCGTGCCGAGTGGTACCGCAACCGGTGGGTACGTTCCTCGCAGGTGGCGCGGAAACTGGGCGAGCCGTACCCGGGCGAGGCGCCGCCGGACGACTTCGCCTGCAACACACACGTCATCCCGTACAAGGGGCGCATCCTGGCGCTCCAGGAGAGCGGACCGCTGCCGTACGAACTGGACGGCGAACTGAACACGGTGCGGCCCTACGACTTCCGCTCCACGCTGGAGGGTGCGTTCACCGCGCACACCAAGTACGACGCGGCGGCGGACGAACTGCACGCAGTGGCGTACTACCCCACCTGGGACCACGTGCGGCACCTCGTGATCGACCGGACCGGGCGGGTGGCACGGACCACCAGGATCCCGGTGGCGGACGCGCCGATGATGCACGACTTCGCTCTCACCGGGAAGTACGTGGTGATCGTCGACGTGCCGGTCACCTTCGACATGGCAGCCGCGGAGGCGGGCGCACCCGTGCCGTACTTCTGGAACCCGAAGCACCCGATGCGGGTCGGGGTGATACCGCGGACCGGCGGCGCCGCCCGCTGGTTCGAGATCGATCCGGTGTTCTACTCGCACACGCTCAACGCCTACGACCAGGGCGACACCATCGTCATGGAACTCACCACCATGCCCGCGCCGTTCTACGTCGCGGGCCGGGGCAACGGCGGGCCCTCTACGACCGGCACCCCCACGCTCGACCGCTGGACCATCGACCTGCGTGCGGGCCGCGTACACAGCACCCGGCTCGACGACCTGCCACAGGAGTTCCCCCGCGTCAACGAGGCCCTGGTGTCGCGGCGCCACCGCTTCGCGTACACGGCGAGCGCGGCGGAAATGTGGCGCGCCTACGAGACGGTCGACGGAGTGCCACCGGACGACAAGTTCACCAACTGCCTGGTGAAGCACGACATGTTGCGCGGCAGCCGGCAGGTGCACCGCTTTCCGGACGGAGCGGCGGCCGGGGAACCGGTGTTCGTGCCGCGCCGCGGGGCACGGGACGAGGACGACGGCTACCTCCTGTCCTATGTGCACGACCCCGATCGCGGCGCGAGCGACCTGGTGATCCTCTCCGCGCAGGACTTCACCGGCCGCCCACTGGCCCGCATCCACCTGCCGCGGCGGGTACCGCTCGGCTTCCACGGGAGCTGGGTGCCGGACGCGTGAGCGAGGCACCCCTTGGTGCCCACGTCGAAGCGGGTGCCCAACGGTTGTTCCCCGCGCCGGGTGGTCGCCCGGGGCCGGGCCGGTGGGGTTCGGGTGCTCTGGTGGCGGCGCCGGAATTCGAGGACCATCACCACACCGTCGGCGCCGCCCGCCGCTTGGACAGATACTCGAAGCCTTATGTGCCCAACGTTCCTTGTACGAATCGCCTGAGGTGCGCACGCACGGCGTCCGGCCGCTCCAACCAGGGCTCGTGCCCCGCGCCCTCGATCCGCGCCAGCGGAAGAGCGAGCCGGAGCGCGAGTGATTCAAGGGCCGCCAGAGGGCGGGGATCTTCGCAGCCACCGAGGAGTTCCACTCGCGCGGGCAGGCACGCGCGCAGCTCGGCAAGGTGATCGTCGAGCGGATCCGCGCGTCCTTCCTTGCCGAGTTCGCCGTTCATGGCCCAGTTGACCGGGCGACGCTGCCGGGCACCCTGCGCGGCCCAGTGCCACCCGCGTTCGGGATCGGCGTGGTCGGTGAACCAGGCCAGCGTGAGCAGCTCGACTTCCTGCTCCTCCGTGCGGTGCGACAACTCCTCCAATTCACGGAGCCGCTCCTGCTGCACCGCGGACATCCGGCGGCCGCGCTCCGCTCGGTCCCCGGCGCGCCAGTCACCGACGAACGGCCCGCACATCAGCAGCATTGCGGCAACCCGGTCGGAGTGCCTCAGGCAGAACCGGCTCGCCAGGGTGGTGCCGTAGGAGTGCCCGATCAACACGGCCTCGGGCACGTCCCATGCGTCGAGCAGTTCGGCGAGATCATCGACATGCCGTGCGAGGGAATGGCGGCCCCGCCACGGCGACTGGCCCGTGCCCCGCTGGTCGTAGCGGTACACGGGCGCGAGGTCCGCGACCATGGGGGCGACATCGCCCAGGTAGTCCGGCAGACCCGGACCGCCATGGAGCATGACCACGGCCGGCCGCCGGGTCGTGTCCCCCAGCGCCATCCAGCGCAACTGCGCTTCGTCGGTCATCGCCGCGAGTCCCTGCGTCTCCATCAAGGTCACCGCGGAGAACCTACCGGCCTCACTGAGGCTCGGCCAAGCGTTCGGCGAAGCTCCCGGGATCGGCCAGCCATCAACCAGCCATCGGCCTCATGGAGGCGTCGATCTCGACCGTCCGACGGCACTCCGATGAAGCTCACTGTTTCTGTCACGTCCGCCCGCCCGGTGCGCAGCCGTGGCACTCCTTCTCCACTCGATGATCGTGCCGCTTCGGCCCGGGCGTCGCTGAGTGTTCCGGTCGTGTTCGCCCCTGTCGGGAGACAGTCCCTCCCCGGTTCGACAGCGGGCGGTCGCACCGGGCGAAGCGGTCCGTCAGCCCGTGGCCTCCTGCTGCTCCTGCGACGCCCAGTCAGCCCGCGATGCGGCTCAAGTCGCCTTTCACCTCGGCGAGTCGGCGGTCGCACGGCGCGGCCGTCGCCGCGAGCTCCTCGTCGTCGAGGCCGGCGATCAGGACGGTGAGCAGCTTCGTGGGAGCCTGGGCCAGGACACGCAGATCCGCGGTGCGCCGTTCGGACCTCGGCATCGGCTTGTGGAGCCCGTCAAGCAGCTCCTGCAGGCTGCCCGGGTACTCCGGCAACCGCTCGGCGGCGGTCATCCAGGCCGGCCGGTCCTCCCCCAGGGCCGCCCGCAGTTCGGCGCCGACCGCATCCCACAACGCGCACAGTTGCCGCATGTGGTTGTGGTCATAACCGTCCGCTGCGCGTACGAGGAGGTCCAGCCGGGTGGTCGAGCGCACCACGTCGCGGGCGTTGTGCTCGGTCAGGAGAATGCGCAGCAGCGGTCGCCGGAGCTGGGACGTACGCGGCAGGAGAGCACACCGGACCGCTTCGGGCAGCTCGTACTTGCGGACTGCCGACCGAGCGGTGGGAGACCACTTGTCCTGACGGGCCGCCAGGTGGTTGGCGACCTTCGGGTGCCATGGCATGAGCAGCGCGGCAGTGAGGTCGTCCGGGCAGTCCCGGCGGGCGATCAGCGCACGCGACTGGGCCCTTCGGAACGGCTCCTTCCGGTGAGCGTCCGCCACCGCGGCCCAGTCCACCGGGCCCGCCGCGAGCAGCGCGTCGCACGTCGTCACGGCGTTGGCGCCACGCAGTGCCGAAATCAGCTCCTCACCGACTCGACGGGGCGACTCGTCGGCCGGGAGCACCGCGCCTTCGTCGTGGGTGCGCGAAACGTAGGGCGCGGCTGCCGCGGCAAGTCCGGTGCCGCTGAGCTCGGCGGAGGCGCGCCCCTTCGTCGGACGGCATCAGCAATGCCGCACATTGCAGCAGCCGCAGATGGTGTGCCGCGTAGTACGCCTCGTGCGTGCGACCGCCCCCGTCGCGCGCCGCTGATCCCGCCCTGTTTCCCGCCCCGTTGGCCATCGTCGGATCGTAGCCGCAGGTCCATCGGACCAGTGAGCACAGCTGTGGCTGCCGATCGGGTGGCGGGTGCGGGAGGCGGCGCGGTGAAGGTTGCGAACCGCGATGGAATCGGGCGGGGAAGACGAAGCCCCCGGTTACGGATGCGGCCCGGGGCGTGGACGTCGGGCATCGGACATCGGACATCGGGCATCAGGCATCGGACATCAGGCATCAGGCATCGGGCATCGGGCTGTTCATGGTCCGGCTTCGGCGCGGCCCGTCGCGTCAGGCGGTCGGAGCGTCGGCGATGCGATAGCCCACCCCGGGGGTCGTCGTGATGACCGGCGGGGCACCCAACTTGCGGCGCAGTCGGCCGATGGTGACGGTCACCGTGTTGGTGAACGGGTCGGCGTTCTCGTCCCACACCTGCTCCAGGAGGTCCTCGGCGCTCAGGAAGCCGGGGCAGGCGCGCAGCAGCGCCTCAAGGACGGCGAGCTCCTTGACGGAGAGCTCCAGCGGACGGCCGTCGCGCAGGGCGGTCCGGCGCACCGGGTCGAGTTCGAGGCCGGCGGCGTGCAGCGTGCGGGCCCGGGCGGCCGGCCGGCGGCGGGCCAGGGACCGGATACGCAGGATCATTTCCGGGAAGTGGAAGGGCTTGGCGAGGTAGTCGTCGGCGCCGAGGGTGAGACCGCTGACCCGGTCGCCGGGTGCCCCGGCCGCAGTCAGCATCAGCACCATCGCGCGATCGTCCCGCTCCGTGATCATCTGGCAGAGCGTGTCGCCGTGGATGCCGGGCAGGTCGCGGTCGAGGACCACCACGTCGTACGCGTTCAGGTCGAGCTTGGCGGCGGCGGCCAGACCGTCGTGCGCGACGTCGACGGCCATCCCCTGGTCCCGCAGTCCTTCGGCTACGACCTCGGCGAGCGAGCGCGCGTCCTCCACGACCAGAACCCTCACCGTGTCCCCCCTCCGGCACCGGCCGCCGTCGGCAGCGCCGCCCCGACGCGCAGGCCGCCCTCCTGCCGGGCCAGGAGTGCGAGGCGACCGCCGTGCGCTGCGACGATCGCCGCGACGATCGAAAGCCCCAGGCCGGAACTCCGCTCCGAGCCGGTCCGGTCGGCGACGAGCCGCTCGAACGGCTCTGTCAACCGGTCCACCCGGGCCTGGTCGAGGACGCGTCCGCCGGTCTCGACGACGATGCGGGCCTCGGTGTCGTCGTGTTCGGTGGAGATCCGGATCCAGCCGTTCTCCTGGTTGTGCACGATCGCGTTGTCGACCATGTTCTCCACCATCCGGGACAGCAGCGCGGGACTGCCCTGCGTCCAGGCGTTCGGCCGCACCTCGTCGTCGACGGTCAGCGTCTTCGCGGTGATGTCGGCGGCCCGGGCGGTCAGTGCCTCTCGCGCCAGCTCGTCCAGCGACACGGGGGTCCGGTCGGCGAGGGTGCCGTGCTGGGCCCGTGCAAGGACGAGGAAGCCGTCCAGCAGGTGGTCCACCCGGTCGAGCTGGGTCCGCAGCCGGCCGGCGAGCGCGACGGTCTGCGCCGCGGGCTCCGGTTTGGCGACGGCAACGTCCAGCGACGCCCGCATCGTCGCCAGCGGCGTACGCAGTTCGTGGGAGGCGTTGCCGACGAAGCGGCGCTGCGCGACGAATGAGGCTTCGAGGCGTTCCAGGAGACCGTCGACCGTATCGGCGAGCTCCTTCACCTCGTCGACGGGTCCGGCCACGGCGAGCCGCTGATGCAGGTTCTCCGCGGAGATCCGTCGTGTTGCCGCAGTGATCAGGCGCAGTGGGCGCAGAACCCGGCCGGCGAGGACGCGCCCGAGCAGGAGCGAGACGCCCGCCATCACCACCAGTGCGATCAGCGAGCCGACCAGCAGCTGGTGGTTCTGCTGTGCGTGCACGTCGGAGAGTTGCCTCTCCAGATCGCGGATGTGCTGCTCGGCGGCGGCGAGGTCGGACCCTCCAGTCGGGGGCTGTTCAGGAGCGACGCTGGTCACCCGGCCACCGGACATCAGGTAGGTCAGGGCGAGCAGCACGATTCCGGACCCGAGGAACCCCGCGGCGTACAGGATCGTGAATCGCCGCCCGACGGTCCCGCTCCATAGCTTTCCCATGTTCCTCTTCCTCCTCGGGGCCGGCCGGACTCAGATTGCCCCACCGCACCTAACAGCGACATGACAGAGGCGGTTCGGACCACGTCAGGGCGCGATCCGTAGAACCGGGGTCATGCTCACGACCAACGAACTACTCCGGCAGGAATGGACCAAATTCCGGCGTCCGGGCCGGCTGATCGCGATGGCGGTTGCGGCTCTGGTCGTCGTCGCCCTCGGTCTGCTCCCCGCGTTCGGCAACCACACGTCCTGCGACGGTCCGTGCCCGGCCGAACCGACCGGCCCGGACGGCTCCCTCGTCAACGACCAGTTCTACTTCCTGCATCGCGATCTGGGCGAGAACGGCAGCATCACGGTCCGGATGACGTCCATGACGGGCACGATCACCTATCCGCCGCCGGACCATGACCGGATCGTTCCGGGCCTGGTGCCGTGGGCGAAGGCCGGGATCATCATCAAGGACGGAATCCGCCAGGGATCCTCGTACGCGGCGCTGATGCTCACCGGCAGCCACGGCGTACGGATGCAGTACGACTACCGCCATGACATCGCGGGCAGCGCCGGTGGGGTCTCGACCGAGTCGCCGCGCTGGCTGCGGCTGACGCGGTCGGGCGGCACCATCACCGGCTACGAGTCCGCCGACGGCGAGCGGTGGGCGAAGGTCGGCACGGCGCGGCCGTCCGGGCTGCCCAGGACTGTGCAGGTCGGCCTGTTCGCCGCCTCTCCCGGGGACCTGACACTGCGGTCCGTCGGCCTCGGCGGTGCCACGGAAGAGGTGCGCTTCACGCAGGCCGGCGGTGCGTTCGACAACGTCGTCGTCAAGAACGCTCCCTCCTCCGAGGGCTGGAGCAGAGACGCCGTCGGGGAAATGAACCAGACCGACTGGGAGAAGTACCACAAGGCATCCGGGGCGGTGGAGGAAAGCGGCAAGATCACTGTCACAGGCACCGGCGACATCGGGCCGGGAGGAACCGAGGGCGGCGGACGCCCGGTGGAACGTACCCTCGGCGGCCTGGTCCTCGGGCTGCTCATCGTGCTCGTGGTCGCCGTACGGTTCGTCACCTCCGAGTACCACCGCGAGCCCGCGCGCGGCGCGCCGGTCACCCGCCGGTTGCTCGTGGCGAAGGCGGTGGTCGTCGGAGCCGTCACGTTCGTGACCGGTCTCCTCGCCGTGGGCATCGTGGTCCCGGTCGGCACGGCGGTCCTGATGAAGAACGGGACCACCGTGATCGGGGTGTCGGCGCCAACCGGAGTGCGGGTCGTCATCGGTACGGCCGCTGTGCTCGCCGTCGCCGCCCTGCTCGCGCTCGCGCTCGGCGCCCTGCTCCGGCGCGCCTGGCTCGCGATTCTCGTCGCCGTCCTGGCGATCGCGGTCCCGTACGTTGTGACCTCCGTTCCTCTGCTGGCCGACGGCCTGTCGCAGTGGCTGCTCCGGGTCACTCCGGCTGCCGGCTTCGCCGCCCAGCAGACCCTGATCGAATATCCGCAGGTCGTCGCCCACTACGCGCCTGCCGTCGGATACTTCCCCCTTCCGTGGTGGGCCGGGATCGTTGTGTTGTGCGCGTACTCGGTGATTCTTCTGGGGTTTGCTCTGAGCCGCCTGCCACAAAGCGATGGGCGGGCGGAGCAACTGGCTCACCGGAGGTGACCGTTGACGGCGCAGGAGCCGGGGCGGGTTGTTGAGTGCGCGGGAGCCCGGGCGGGTTCCTGACGATGCAGGAGCCGGGCGGGGGTGTTGACGGCGCGGGAGCCCGGGCGGGTTCCTGCGCCGTCGACACGGGCTGCCGGAATGCGGCGACGTTGCTCTCGATCCAGCGACGGGGCGACGACACGGGGACGCTCTCCCGTACGCCCCCCTGTGCCCGAGCGAGGCCGCTCGAAGCCGAGGAGGCGAAGGCCCCGCCTTCTAGGCAGTCGTCTCCCATCCCGCATCCGGGCGGGTCTCAAGGCTCCGTTCGCCGGGTTGCCCCTGGTGGTCACAGCGACGACCGAACGTCGCGCGGTACTCCCTCGGCCGTCGGCCCGTGTGTCTGGCAAAGATGCCGCTGAACGCCCCGGGGTCGCGGTACCCGACGTCGGCGGCGATGCTCGCGACGGTCCTGTCGGTCGTCTCCAGCAGATGTCTGGCTCGCCGCACCCGGGCCGTCTGGAGATACGCGAGCGGCGACTCGCCGGCTTCGTCGCCGAAGCGACGGAGCATGGTTCTCGTGCTCACGTGGAACTCCTGGGCGAGGGTGGGCAGGTCATAGCGCGCCCTGAGATTCTGGTCGAGCCACCGCTTGACGCTGCGCGAGAAGTCCCTGCCCGCAGTGGGTATGAGCCCCGAGTCGACATAGGGGGCCTGCGTGGAGCGTGCGTCATCGACCAGCGCGATACGCGCGGTGCTGCGGGCGATGTGGGGGCTGTCGTGCTCACGGATGAACTGCAGCGCGAAGTCGTACATGGCACTGAAGGCCGCCGTGGTCGTCACCCCCCGGTCGGTCACGACCAGGCACTCCGGGCGGAGGCGCACATCGGTGTACCGGCGGGCGAACCGATCCGCGAACAACCAGGACGTGGTCGCTTCGCGCCCGGACAGCAGCCCGGCTTCAGCGACCAGGAAGGCGCCCACGCAGATCGACACGACTGCGGTCCCCGAGGCCGCCTGCGATCGAATCGACGCCACTTCCGGCCCCAGGTCCGCGAGTGTCGCGTCGAGATCGAGCGTCGGCGAAAGCTCGAAGCCCGGCACGATCAGGACGTCCACGGGACGGACCGCCGAGACGTCGATGACCGAGCCGCCGGACGCGATCACACGCCGCCGGGGCGAGACGACCAACGCTTCGTAGGCCGGCTGGTCCGCCCCCAGCGCCGCGGCGACGTGAGTGGCCATCGCCAGCAGGTCGGGGACTCCGAATACCTCCGACGCGAAGCAGCCGGGATAGGCCAGCACACCAACTCGAAGCGGATCCATGCTGCCCCTCCGGCACGTTTGAACGGATGGCGATATTAGCGGGATACCTGGCGATACCGCCGCTCCTCAGGAGGGCGGCCACTCGTCATCATCTCGGTCATGACAATCATGCAAGGCCGGCGCGACCCCCTGGACGACTTCTCGCGGAGAACCGTCAGCGTCGATGACGTCGACAAGACCGTGTACGTTGCCGGGTCAGGACCGGCGGTCATCCTCATGCCCGAGATGCCGGGTATAAGCCCCGATGTCGCGCGGTTCGCGCGTTGGGTGCGCGATGCCGGCTTCTCCGTATACCTGCCTTCTCTCTTCGGCGTCGACGGTGCCTATCCGCTCGCCGAGGCACAAGAGACCATCGTTCGACGGGCGTGTGTGAGCGCCGAGTTCCGGGCGTTCGCCGGTGGAGGCACCAGCCCCGTCGTCACATGGCTGCGCGGCCTCGCCCGCCTGGCACACGCCGAGCGCGGCGGGCCCGGCGTCGGCGCCGTCGGTCTGTGTTTTACCGGCAACTTCGCCTTGACCATGGCGCTCGAACCCGCTGTCATCGCACCGGTGGTCAACCATCCGTCGCTTCCGCTCGACGACCCCGGCGGTCTGGAGATCAGCGACGAAGACGCTGCTGCCGTGGCCGAACGCGTAGCGCGAGACGGATTGAAGGTTCTCGCCTACCGCTTCGACCATGACAGGTGGTGCACCGGCCAGCGGTTCGCGGCCTACCGGGCGCTGCTCGGGGACGCGTTTGACGGTCGCGTACTCAAAGCCGAGAAGGCGAACACGAATCCCCCGCCCTTCTTCCGCGACGTCGTCGGTTGCGCCCACAGCGTCGTCACGGCACACCTCGTCGACGAGACCGGCCACCCCACCGTGCAGGCCCGGGACGAGATCATCGCCTTCCTGGCCGAGCGGCTCGGGACGAGGCCGGAATGAGCCCTTTGCGTACACGTGCCTCGATCTCGCGCCGCCGGACCGTGCCCCAGGCGGCATGCCCCCTTCACCGGCCTGCTGCCAACACTCTTGCCGACACTGCCGCGATCGAAGGGGCACCTGCCTCGCCGTGGCCCGTCGTTGGGTGGCGCACACGCCGGTCGATGCCTTCACTCCCTTGGTAGAGTCCACGGATGCATTTCGACTGGGCTGGCCTCGAAGCGGCGATTCGGGGCCAGGTCGTCGGCTTCGTCCACCGGATGCGTGTCGAGCATCCCGACGAGCGCGTCTACGGCGCGGCCGTCCATGAGTTCTACGCCGAGTCCGGTGGGACCATCGCCTGGACGCTCGTCGGCGTGGCCAGCGAGGAGTGGCTCGCAGTCGCCGCCACCGACCCGCTCGATACTCAGGCGTTGCGGTGGAGCCCGGCGGACTGGCCGTGGCAACTCGACCCGGGAGCGGCCGAGGAGGAGTGGGCCGGCCGACTGGAGGCAGCCGCGACGGCCGGGGACGGCCGGCATTGGGATACGGTCCACCAGCGCTACCTGCACACCGCTGCCCGGGCCTGCACGGCAGCGCGGGAGCAGCTGGTGGCCGACGGGATCGTGGACGAGGACTTCGTCGTCGTCGCGATGGACGAGGCGTGGGAGCTCGTCCCGTTGAGTCTGACTCGGACTCAGGTAGCCCAGCACTTCCCCGAACTTGACGCCGAGCTGCGCGAGGCGGACCGGCTGGCCGCGCTGCCTCCGGAACAGCAGGTGAGCGAGCTCGTCGCGATCGTCGAGTCGCACAGCTCGCCGTTGCCGTCGGAGCAGGCCTTGGAGTCGCTCCGTGTGCTCGGTGCGCTCACCGTCCCCGCCGCGCTGGCGCGTCTGAACCGTTCGCATGAAGGATGGCGCTGGGCGAAGCTCCTGGCCGACATCGGCATCGCATCGACCGAGGTGTCCGACGCGCTGGAACGAACCATGACGAACAAACGCCTGGGCGAACCGGACCGGGCCTGGGCCGCGGCTGCACTCTCGCGTCTCGGCCGGGTGGATTTGGTGGTGAAGCGGCTCGACAGCATTCCGCAGGAGGTGGCGGCCCGGGGCCTGGCCGCACCGTACACGTCGTTCCGCGACCACGGCGCCCACGGTCCCCTCGACTACGCGCCACTGGAGGACGCTCTGACGGCGTATCCGGACCATCATGCCGCCGTCCTCGGGCAGCTCGCCCCGGGCAGAGGCTTCTGCGCGATCGACCCGGACGAGGCCGAGACGGCGCTCGCCGCACTGTCCTCGGCTCTACCCGTCGTACGGCGCCACGCACTCGTCGTGCTGTCCCAGGCACCGCTGGACGCGGAACAGCGCGGGCGCTATACCGCCTTGCTGAGGCACCTCCGCCGTGACGACCCGGATCCGCTGGTACGCGACGCCGCAGCCGCCCTCGGCGGGTGACCGTACGCAGGTTCCTGAGCACTGGTCTGCCTCTCGATTCGACATGCGCGTCTGTGTGTTCCTGCCGGACGAGGCACTCTCCGCGCCGCGACCGCAGGATGGTTACCGTGCGGTCGGCGCGGCGGACCCGGACGGTTGGAGTTCGGCGCGTCGCAGGACGGGGACAGCCAGGCCGAGCGCTGCCGCAAGCAGGCAGATCGCGCCGCATCCGGCGAAGAACACGTCCGCTCCCCACAGCGCCACCGTGATGCCGACGACCGGGAAGAGTGCGGGTGCGAGGCCGAGCGTGCACAGGGTCGTGACCGAGGTGACCCGGCCGAGGTATCGGGGGTCGGTCTCCGTCTGGATCAGGGCACCGGTCACAGTGGTCGTGAACCCGCTGGTCAGACCGATCAAGGCGCCGAACATCACGGCGGTGGGCAGTGAGGGAGCATGCCCCAGGGCGACCGCTCCCGCAGCGGTGACGAGCAACGCACCGGACATCACCGGCCCGGCACGCGGTATCCGGGACGACACGGTGAGCAGCAACGCCGCGGCCGCGGCACCGACGCTGAACGCGCTCGCCACCCATCCCATGCCCGAGGCGCCCCAGCCGCGTTCGTCTGCCAGGAGTACCAGGCCGGTGGCGACCGGTCCGCTGAAACACATCTCGCTCAGCCCGATCACCGTGACCAGTGGTGCGAGCATCCGGTGGCGTCGGACGTACCGCAAGCCGTCACCCAACTCGCGCCAGGCGGAGGCGCGTCGGGACACCTCGGCCGGAACGGCGATCCGCACGGTGAGCAGAATGCCGAGCGAGACGGCGAAGAGAACACCGGCGAGTGTGAACGCACCGGCCGCGCCGCCGACCGCCAGCACGGATCCCGCCAGGAGGGGGCCGACGGCGTTGCTCAGCCGGATCGACAGTCCGCGCATCCCCTGAACCCGGGCGAGTTGCTCAGGCGCCGTGATGCGCGGCGGGAGCGCACCCACCGCCGGCATGAACACCGCGTCGACCACGCCGAAGATCAACGCGACCGCGACCAGCAGCCACACGCTCGGGAATGCCTGCATGACCGCCGCGGCCACGGCGAGGATCACCGCGCAGCGGATCGCATCGCTGACGACGGCAACCCGGCGTGGCCCGAACCGGTCCGCCATCACGCCCCCGCCGAGCATGAGCACCGCCCGGGGAAGCGCCCCGGCCGCGACCACCAGGCCCACTTGCGACGGCCCGCCGGCACGAGTGGCAGCCCAGGACAGGGCGAGAAAGTACACGACGTCACCCGTGACCGATGCCGTGTACGCGGTGAGCCAGCGCAGGACATTGACGTCCCGGTAGGCAGGCCGCGCGGACGCGGCCATGCCGTGTGCGCTCACGCCTCACCGGCCGGCGGCAGGACCGTACCAGGCACCGGAAACGCCTGCACTTGCAGCACTACCGGAGAGGATCCTTCAGGCGCTTCGCTCTCTCCATGACGGTAGCGGGAGATCACCTCGAACATCTCGGCCCTCAGCCGGTCCACGTCGCCAGGAGTCAGATACAGAAGGAAGTCGCTGTAGACAGTGGCGTCAAGCCATTCCTCAGGCAGCAGGACCACCTCCTGCGCGGCCCTGCGCAGTCGGTCAGCAGCGGCCACGGCGACCGCCTGCGTATACGCGCGCCCGGCCTCGCGCTGCTCCGCGGCCGCGGGATCGTGGATCGACTGCCGGTGGACGGATTTCCACCATCGTTCCCGTCCGGTGCCCCGGTCCGGCTCGTCCACGATGAGTCCGCCCGCTGCGAGGCGACGCAGGTGGTAGCTCGCCGCGCCGGGGTTGATGCCGAGTTCGTCGGCGACGAGGGTGGCGGTGGAGGGCCCGCGCTCGCGCAGCAGTGTGAGCACGTTCAGGCGCAACGGATGAGCGAGTACGCGCAGAGCAGCGGTGTCGAGCTCGATGTCCCGTTCCGAGGACTCGGAGGATGCGGTGGATGAGGCGGCCATGCGCCGAAGATAGACCTACAACAGTTGTTTCGAAAGAGTTGTTGTGAAGATTCGCGCGAAAGGCGGGAATCAGGATGAGGCCGGCCAGGCCTGGCCATCGGCCGCCGGCTCCGGGCCGAAACGGGCGTAGCCGCCGATCTCCGGCCCATGGATGGCCAGTTGATCGAAACCGGTATCTTCGGCGAAGGCGGCGACGGCCATCAGGTAGGCGGCCTCGACCGGTCCCTGGTCGCTGATCGCGGACTCGGCGCCGATGTAGTGGCCGTGTTGACCGCGGTCGGCGGGGTCGTACTTCGTGATGCGGTAGACATGCGGCAGCATGTCGCTGCCCGCTGGAGGTCGAAGGCGCCGCTGCATCGGCACAACTGCGTCGGTGTCACTGGCAGTGACACGTTCGCTCATGTCCGGAGCGTACGGGAACGCGCTCGGCCCACAGACCACGGTGTCAAGGAGTCAGGCGCTCGGCGGCCAGGGCGATCATGCGGTGCATGACTGGCACCGGAATCGTTGGGTTCCGGGCGGCGTCCTCGACGCTGTCCTCGTCGAGGAGCAAGGAGATCAGGACTTCCGGTGGCAGGGCCGGGTTCTGCCAGGCTGCACGCTGAACACGGTAGTCGGCGTCGCCGGCCAGCCTGGCGGCGGATTCGGGTGACAGCCGTAGGTCGCCGGCGGCTCTGCTTCGCACTTGGGCGTCGGGGTCGCGGCCGAACTGTTCCACGAGGGCGGCGGACGATGCGGAGTCGTCGAGCGCCAGAAGGCGGATTCGGGGCTCCGGGTCCCCGGCGAAGCGCAGGAGGTCGTGGCGGGGGAAGTTCGGGTGATTGCGGGGACGCCCCGGAAACGAGAAGCTGCCTGACCACCAACTCCACACGTCCAGGAGCAGGTCCGCCGGGGCATCCTCACAGGACTCGGTGAGGAAAAGGCGCACGACGCGGTCCTCGTCGTGGGCGAGGAGGTCCACGACGTCCGGCGGAAGGTGCGGGGCGCGGGCCACACTACGACGGATCCGTAGGTTCGGCGACGCGGCGAGCCGGCGCATCGCGTCGGCGTCGGCGTGGAGGGCGGCGATCCACCACACCGCGTACGTGCGGTCATCGGCGGTGATGTCAGGAACGGTGGCTGCCATCGCTGCGATCTCGGCCGGGCCCGAAGGCGGCCGGGACTCGGGGTCCGGCGCCGGGTCAATACCAGTTCGTACGCCGGGTTCCCGGTACGCCGCTTTCTCCGCCGCCTGCTCCTCTGCCAAGTCCGCCAGGGCCTTGCGGAACGGCGAATCCGCTGTGGCGGCAAGAAGCCGGCTCCACTGCGCGGGCGAGAGTCGCCCTGATTCCGCTGCGGAGCCACGGACTTCCCTCGCAGGGTGGACGACCGCCGCGTCCAGTACACCGGCCGGAAGGTCATCGCGGTACAGGAAACGGACGAAGGGCTTCTTCCGCGCGTCGAAGAGGCTGATCAGCACCTCCGCCGGAGCGCCCCGGTTGGAGCCCAGGCCGCGCAGCCATGCATTGGCGATGCTCTCGCGGGGAGGCAAGCCCTCGGGCAGCGCGGCCCAGGCGCCCAGGTCGGCATCGAACTCAGTCATCCGCTGATTGAACAGGCACGGGGTCGGAAGGATCAAGGTGCCATCGCGACCGAGGCCTGCACGGATCCCGGGGTGCCGGGATCCGTGCAGGCCTCAGGTGTGCCCTCGCCCTGGAGCGGCTGGTCACGATCGCCGGGTTCGGCTCAGGTCCTCCGTGGATGGCGCACCATCCGTGACAGCTGCTCTGCCACTTCCGCATGGCCGTGCTGCCGCGCCCACCCCTCCAGGTCTCCGAGAAGGTTCGTGTACTGCGCGCGCATGCTGTCCAGCGAAACGTGGCAGCGCGCCTCGGCGACGCCTTCTCCGGTTCCGGAGATCTGGCCCGCGCGGTCACAGACGGCGATGGCTTCGACCTCTCCCCGGCCATCGGCGGGACCGGGAACCAGCTTCACGTAGTACGGACCGTCGAAAAAATAGACCTCTCCGACTTCACCTTTCTCGGCGCTGTCGATCGCCTCGCACAGCGAACCGAGAACTGAGACCGGTGAGTCGGTCCAGTGGGCTGCCGGGAAATCCTTGTCCCCGAGTGTGAACCAGACTTCACCGGAAACCAGAAGCGGCTCTCGCGGAGACACCACCGGATTTGCGATGGTGATCTTCAACCCGTTCACGTCAACCCACCCACGTCGATCAGTCCGCGACGATCCGTTCCACACCCAACCGTTCCACGTCGAACCCGTCCGGATCCGTCCGTCCCCCTCAGTCACGCCAGGGGACGAGCGGGTAGATGGACCTCATGGTGCCTCCGCCCCGTGGGATCTGGAACTGCACCAATTTACCCTCCACCACGGCCGAGCCCTGGATCATCCGGGTCTGGGGGTCGTACCCGACGACCTTCGGGTTGTTCCCCAGCGCCTGTCGAGCGATGTTTTCGAGCCGCTCATTGGTCATGCCCGACGGCCACAGGTCCTTCCTGGAGGTCACGCCCGCCCCGCCGGGGAAGTGATTGCTGCGCACGTGATCGACGTCCAGGCCCTCGTACTGCCTGGGAACCTTCACTCCCTTCAGGCTCTTGGCGTCGCGCTTCATCGCGCAGTTGTGCACCAGGACCGGAGTGTCACCCGCCAGCACGTAGTAGGTGTGGACGCCGTCGACACTGAGGTTGTACGTGCGCACAGTGGCGCTGTACGCACGCGCCTCCTGAACGGTCGCGCTCCCTCCCCCCGTCGTCTGGATGCGGTGACCGGGTTCGAGGTCCGCCGCCCGGGTCCAGGCCGCGGTGGTCGCGTCGTAGAACAGGTGGTGGGCGGTCGAGCGGACCGTTCCCGCGCCGCGCGGGCCGGAGACGGTGAGCTCGACGAAGTCACGGTCGGTGTCGGTGACCACGACCCCGGCCACGGTGTGCTCCTGCAGGGCGGCGCTGCCCGGCATGTCGTTGCGGACCCTGTCCCCGGTCCTGATGTTCTCGATGGGTTCCGGGCCGGCGTCGGTGAGGACGGGGGTTCCCGCCTCGAAGCTGTCCTTGCCGCAGTCCGGATTCGGGCCCGCGTTCTGCTTCGCGGTCTCGACCGCCCGGCCCCGTTCCGCCTGCTGGTCCCGGACCTTCTTCTCGATCTCGGCCCGGCCGATGGCCATCGCCATGATCTGGACCTGGGCCCGGAAGTCGAGCGTGTACGGAATGCGGACGGACCGGCCGGTCGCACGGGCCCGGGCGTTCGCCTCCCGCTGCTTCTCCGCCTTGATCCTCCGGACGACCGGCGCGGTTCCCGAGGCGACACACCTCATCGTCCCGCTGCCGTTGAGCGGCAGGGATGTGCGTTGCGAGCACCCTCCCCCGGATCCCCCGTTGACGGTCACCTGGGCCGTCATCGTGGCGTCGACCGTCCCGGACAGTTTGGCGCCGGGGACTGCCGTCGTCGAGGTGACGACGTTCTCGGTGACGGTGCAGGACTCCGAGCAGCTCAGGTTGCCGGTCTGGTTGAAGTCGAAGCGGACGCCCAGGTCGACGGCACCGCCCAGGGATTTGGTGCCGTCGATGAGGTCGTCGTACGCCCTGCCCACGTGCTCGGGGGACATCGGAGCGAAGTCCACCCTGCCGAGGCGGGGTTGACCGGCCGGAGCCGCCTGCCGGTCAGTTCCGGAGTACGCGGCCGCGGAGGGTCGCACGGCAGCGGTGACCAGGCCGGTACGGTTCGATGCCGCGGCGGTGGTGTGTCCGCTCTTGGTGCTGCGGGGTGCCAGCCGCAGGATGCGGTACGGGGCGGCGGCCGTGACGTACAGCACCCCTTCCGGAGTCGCCACCGACAATGCCTCGTCGCGACCGATCCGGACCGTCTCGGCATCGGTGTGCGGGAATTCGCCGACCTGGTCCAATCCGGCCCAGAGCCGGGAGGCGAGCGCCGCGGGAGAGCCCGGAACGTTCGCCATCGCGCGGGTCAGACGGGCGTCACCGGTGATCCATTTACCCTTCAGCGTCGAGGCCGAGACCCCGTCGGGAAGGTCGGTCAGCATGTCCTGCGGGGGCTTGGCATAGGTTTTCCCGGCGACCTTCAGGACACCGATCCGGCGCCCGTCGACGGTGATCTCACCCTGCGCTTCGTCGCCGTCGGTGGCGGTCACGTCCCATGATGTGCCGTCGGGAGCGGAGCCCGTGTAATGGGTCACGGGCTCGTTGGCCAGGTTGTGCACAGCGAGGTAGAAGGGAGCCTGGTTCTCCTCGGCTTCCTCAGGACGCACCGCTTGCCACAGCAGCGTCCCGGCGACGAGGGCGAGTACCAGCCCGAGTGCTCCGACGACCAGCACCCAGGGCCGTTGCCAGGCGGACTTCCGCGGTGGCCGGGGCGGTCGGCTCGGAACGGGTGGTGTCCACGCGGGATATCCCCCCGGCCCAGCGTTGTTGTGGTAGTGCCCGCCGCCTGACCCACTGTCCATGCCATGCACTCCCTCGTACACGCCCACTCCGAGGCAACTTGTGACAGTCCGTCAACTTGTTGATGGGCATGAAGCGTCGAGGATGTCGCCCTCGGCACAACGGGTGCTGCCCATGTCAGTCGACGTGCTCACGGTGGGACACGCAGCAGGGGCGGATGCGGTTCCTGCCGTGCAGGAGGAAGGGAGGTTTCGCGCCAGCCGGCGGGAGCGGAGCCGGGAACGGGGCTGGTACGGGCCTGGGCTGGCAAGCCCTCGCAACCGTCCCTGAGGGCCGAGCTTCATGTCGTGTCGTGCGGGGTTACGCAGAATCTCCGATGCTCGGCTGCTCACTCAAGAGCCATGTACTCAGCTGACGGCCCAGCCAGCTCGGGATACTCCACCGTGTACCGATCTCCGTGAATCGCCAGCATCGCCCAGTGCCACGCCTCGTCATGGAAGATGAGCCCGCGATACGGCGCATCGCTCGATTCGTAGGGGTATCGATCCAAGGCCGCCGCCCGAGCTTCAGTCGGTGTCAGATCGCCGTGCCGTCTCATCACCCACGCGTAGCGACGCCGCTCGTCCCGCAGATACTCGGAGTACTCCGCCTCACTCCACGACATACAACGACCCTAAAGGATCTACCCCCGTGAAACGGCGTCCACCGAGACCTCCCAAACGCCTGTTGCCGACCGGCAAGAACGGCGACAGCCGTGCCCACTCGGCCCGAGAAGCACTCGGTGATCAAGGAGCCCGCTGGAGCAGCGAGCAAAAGTGGGCGAGCGCGGCGTGGTCCGCGGTGAGTACGTGCAGGCCGATCCTGTGCGCGCGCAGCTCGGCGCCGAGGGGCGCCAGATGCAGCACCGAGCGGGAGAGCCGGTCGAGCCGGGTTACGTTCAACGTGTCGTGCTCACACAGCAACTGGAGGACGAGATGGGATGAGTGCATCCCACTGATCTCGGGTCGGGCCGTCGTGCTTTGGCGAGAAGTCCGGGTGGGCAGCCAGCCAGGCGGTGACGTGTCGGTCCACCTCGTCGGTGCCGTAGGCGTCGTCCGCCGGTCGCAGGAGATGGCGTACCTGGGCTCGGGCTCTCATGACGACGGGGTCGTCGAAGGCGCAGGCGGCCAGGGCGGCAGCCCGTCGGTCTGCGGGTGGTGAACTCTCGGCGAGGCGTTGCTCGTCGGCGCGGTCGGCCGTCACCTGCGCGTCGAACCACGGGCGGAGGGTCTTTGCTGTCCAGGTGTGGTAGTCGATGGGGTCCGCGGCGATCCGATCGACATGGGTCGCGACGTGCTGGGCGGCACGCAGGCCGAGGGCCGCGCCGTGGCCGAAGGTGGGATTGGTGTGGATGAGGCTGTCCCCGGCGTTGACCAGGCCGGTGACGACAGGTCCGTCATCGTCGGCGAGGGCGGTCCAGCGATTGTCCAGGCCGGCCATCGCCAGGACGGCTGACTGTGGTTCGGGGGCCAGGTCGAGCCAGGCGGCGGTGGCGGGAAAGCGGCGGGCGGCGGCTTCGAACACGGCGGGGTCGGTGAGCGCACCGCGGCTTGGATCACCCGTGGAGAGCACCAGGCTCGCCGCGAAGGTGTCGTTGTCGGAAGGGAAGACGCCGGCGAGCGCGAACGGTGCGGCCGAGCCGGTCTTCACCCGCCCGGGGTCACGCGGGCCGTCGGCACGCAGGCGGTACCAGCGGCACAAATAAGCGATCCCGGTGCGGTGGCTGTCGACCACGGGCGGGCGGCATCCGGCCGCGATCAGCCAGGCGGGAACCGGCGAGCGACGACCGGACGCATCGACGACGAGGTCCGCCTGGTGCATCTCCGCGCCCACCTGCACGCCGGTGACCCGGGCAGGGCGGCCCTTCCCGATGGTGAGGGCGCGCACCCAGCAGCCGCGCCGCACATCAACGGTGCGTTCCCGCCGCACGGCCGCGGCCAAGGCGGCCTCCAGCACGATGCGGCGGGTGCGCAGGGTCACCAAGTCCTCATCGCCGGCCCTATGCGGCGGATGCTCACCGAACCAGTCGAACTCGTGGTACTCCCGGGCTCCGCGTGCCAGCAGGTCCGCGTAGACGTCAGGGGCCTCGGTGCGCAACACGGTGCGCACCGGCGCGAGGAACGAGTGGGGCTGGATGGCCTGCGGGACTCGGGGCCTGTCCCAGTCGAAGAAGTCCCGGTTCAGGTCCTCCCCGGCCTCCCGCGCATCCTGCTCGAACAACGTGACCATGTGGCCCCGCCGGCCAAGCATGAGTGCCGTCCCCAGCCCGCTGATACCCCCACCGATCACTGCAACCCGCGCCACTGAGCTCCCCTTCGCGTCGTGTTGCGGAATGAGCCTACTGCTCGGCGATCTCCGGTCGACAACCGGCCTCGTCCGGACGGTACAGGCGGTTGCTGCCGTTGTTCTTCAACCGCGGCGACAGGCGGAAAGTGCAGCAGCTCAGTAACCGCTACTGGACTGGCTGGAGCACCGGCGAAACCGGTGGCCGAACACCGCGACCCTCCACCTGCTGATCAACAACCAGACCGCCACCAACACCAGCCGCGCCGGCAACCCCTGGATCAGCGCCGCGATGCGCGGTCAGGACGCGACGCCGGAGCGGCCCCGCGTTGACCGGCAACTCGAAGAGGCTCTCCCCCACGGGCCCGACCCGCTCCACCTCGCCTAGGTGCCCGGGCTCGACGAGAGGACCGCTGTGCACTAGGCGATCTCCGTGCGGGCGCTGCTGGAGCAGGCCTCTGAACAGCCACTTCAGTGAAGTCTGCTCGACCGGTCCATGCCCTTGGCGAGGGTGAGCAGGCCGGACGCAGTCAACAGCCGGGGCCGATCGGCGGAGACGATGTCAGGGCGAACGCGGCGATCCGCAATCGGGCCGCCCACGTCCGCTGGTCAAGCCCCAACGTGTACTCAATGCAGCACCCGCATTCCGGGATCAGCGACACGAACGATCGCTCCTCCGCGGTTTCGACCTCCGTCTCCCACCAGTTGTCCGTCGCCAGGTCGGCGGGAGCGATTTCTCCACCGATGAGTCTCGCCGCCAGCCGGCGCAGAGCGTGGCGCCGTGCCAAGCCCGGATCGGGCAACTCAATTCCGGACTCGGAAAGTGCTTGCTCGAACGCATCGCGTAAATCGCGGGCATCCGCGTTGCGAGGCCAACCGGCCAGCTCGCACAGCGTCGGGGTGTCCAGCCCGGCCGCGAGTGCCTCAGCCGCGATCACCGGCAGGTCCCCCAGGCGTATCTCGTCCGCCTGATAACGGCACGCCACCTCACCCAGAGACGTGAGGACGCTCTGCATTGGGGTTTGCGGTTCCGGTGTCGTTCCTGCTGCTCCCATGACTCCTACGATGCCGGCACCGTAGCAGCCGCGCCGCACTGCCTGGGGGCCCGGCTCGCGGGACTGCAGCTCGACCTGCACGCGGATGGTGTCCAGCACGTCGGCGACCACGGGGTGCCGCTCGGTGTGGAAGCTGTCCAGCAGCCCCTCCGGGGCCCAGCCGCCGACCTCGGCGGCGAGTTTCCAGCCGAGATTGAACGCGTCCTGGATACCGAGGTTGAGGCCCTGCCCGCCGATCGGTGGGTGGATGTGCGCAGCATCGCCGGCCAGCAGCACCCGGCC
The DNA here is from genome assembly GCF_040611955.1 of Streptomyces sp. NPDC006510. Classification (NCBI taxonomy): domain Bacteria; kingdom Bacillati; phylum Actinomycetota; class Actinomycetes; order Kitasatosporales; family Streptomycetaceae; genus Streptomyces; species Streptomyces sp. NPDC006510. Next base: position 52,279 of record NZ_JBEXPH010000025.1, read on the forward strand.
GACACGGTAGCGCTCGGCCAGCCGGGTGGCGTCGCCGAAGCGGGACAGGGAGCGCGGTGAGTGCACGCCGAAGTCGGTGCCGGCGATCTCCCGTAGCCGTTGTGTGAACTCCTCAAGGGTCGGACGGACCGTGCGGTCCTCGGCCACCCCCTCGGCACGCACGACGAAGCAATACATTCCGTCCTCATGGGGTGCGGGGCCGAACCGCCGGTGCTTCGTGCGGAGTTCGGCCGCCACGGCGTTCGACATCTGCGGCGGACGGCCACTCCCGCATCGGGGCCCGCGACGCGTGGTCGGCAGCCGAGGCGTGGTCGACGAAGGCGGCGATCCCTGCCCTCCGTCCGGCCCGACCCGGCGCCCCAGCGCCAGCAAACGGCAGCGGCAAGCCCGTGAGAACCCACCGACGGGTTACTTGTTCCCTGGTGTCCGAGCTGGGACTACCGGGCCGATATGCCGCTGATCAACACGTTGGTGTGGATGGCGAGTCGGCCGTCAGGATCTACTGGCTCGCGCCCTTGAGCAGCCCTTGCTCAGTGACAGGTGCACAGTGATCATGGAGCTTCCAGGGACTGGGCCGTACGGCTGCGTCCGCTTCACACCGCTCGCCATTCGCCACTCGCCCTGCCACTGCCACTGCCACTGCCACTGCCACTCGATCAACGGAAGGTCGTCCGTGCGTAAACTTGTGTACTACATCGCGTCCACTCTCGACGGTTTCATCGCGGGACCGGACGGTTCCGACCCCACCGGTCCGGACGGCTTCTGGCCGATCCCCGAGGACTACCTTCAGCACCTCATCACCGAGTATCCGGAAACCCTGCCCGGCCCGGCCCGTGCCGCGCTGTCCGTCACGGCTGCCGGCACACACTTCGACACCGTCCTCGAAGGGCGGCGCTCCTACGAGATCGGTCTCCGGTCCGGATTGACCGACGCATACCCTCACCTGCGGCATCTGGTGTTCTCCCGGACGCTCAGCGAGAGCCCGGACCCGGCCGTTGAACTGGTTGCCGACGATCCGGCAGCGACGGTACAGGAGTTGAAGCAGCAGGACGGCAAGGACATCTGGTTGGTAGGCGGCGCCGAGCTGGCGGGCGCGCTGTACTCCGAGATCGACACGCTGATCATCAAGCTGAGCCCGATGACCATCGGCAGCGGAATCCCGCTCTTCTCCCACAAAGCGACATTCGACCCGCGCAGTTGGGAACTCACCGACCACACCGTCCTGAAGTCCGGGGCAACCTTCCTCACCTACGCCCGCACCATCCCCACCGCGTAACGTCCGGGTTGCCGCCCGGTGGGGGACGCCCGCAGCCACCCCGTACGACATCGCCGGTTTCCACGACCCCCATCCGGGCCCTGGAAACCGGCGTCACATCATGCGAGCCACCCGAACCCGCCCACACCATCCACACGCGCAGGCGGCGGGCTGGGCAGGGCGACGGGGTCAGGCTCCGCAGAACGGCATGGTCCGCACGTAACCGCCAAGGTTCTCGTCATCGGTGCCCAGGAGGGCGTCGGAGGAGCCGGGCAGGCATTCCACTGCCTCGATCTTGTACTGCGGGAACATCCCGAGCACGGTCGGAACCGAGGCAAGCGTGACCCGTACCTGGCCGGCGGCCGACACCGTCACCCGGCCCGCGTCGCTCACCGCGGAGTCGAACGGGCCGTCGTCACCGGCGTCCGCCGCCGAACTCACGATGATCCGGCCGGAGCCGGTCACCGAGATGTCGGAGATGTGCCGCGTGCCCTCGCTGGTCGGGTACGTCGCCAGGTAGGTCCGGCGCGTCACGGCGCCGAACTGCGGTTGCCCCCACGGAGCGAACGACAGCGGCGACGCGTACAGCGTGGCGGGACGATCCGCACCGGCTCCCCGGTCCGCCCACAAGGCGGCAAGTTTCCCGCCCCTGGCGACGACCGCGAAGCTCTCGAAGTCGTCGCCCTCGCCGATCCCCGGCAGCGGCGAGTAGTCGACGACCGTTGCCGTGGAGCCGGTGACCTTCAGGCGGTAGACGATGCCGCGGCTGGCGAGCGCCAGGTACTCCCCCGGCATCCCGGGGATGGCCTCGATGGCCTCCAGGTCGACGGGTTCCGGTCCGTCCCAGGCCATCGGGGAGACCCCGTCGGAGCCCTCCCGGTGGGTGATCCGGGACAGACGCCGCTGCCCGGACCGCTTGTTGTCGTGCACAGCCAGCACGCGCACCCCCTCCCCGTCCGCGGTGCGGCCTTCGTACGCAAGACCGCTGACTCCACTACGGGCGTCACCGCCGACTTTCTGCCATTCGCCGTCCGCACCGGCCGGGGCGCTGCCGAGCATCGTCAGCAGCGCAGCCGCCGCGGTCACCCAGGCCATGCGCTGCAACATCGGGAGTTCCACTGGGAGTCGCTCGCCTTCTCTGTCCGTCAGGCGCGAGGTCACGCGCCGGGCGTCAGGTTATTGATCAACACGAGCACGGCCCAGCGACGGTTACGCCATTCGCCGGAGCGCGAAGTCGGACTCGGCAGGCACACGCCACCCGCCGCACACCCGAGTTGCGACTGTCCTTCCTTGCCGTCGGCGGGGCCACCGCCGCAGCACCGCTGTGCCCCGGTCAGTAGTAGTCGCGCATGAGCCCCGACGCCCACTCCGGTTGCCGGATCGCGCCGCGCGGGCCGAATTCCCGCACATATGACTTCAAGCCGAGCACTGGCGTACCGGCCACCGCGCCACACGAAGCACCGAAGCACCGAAGCACCGAAGCACCGAAGCACCGAAGCCTGCCACAGCGACCGGCCACAGCGACCGGCCACACTCACGTGCCAGTGAGTGGCAGGGCAGGGATACGGAAACGTCGTGGCGACCGGTCTGCCGTGCGGGTATCGTCCGATCCCCCCCGACCAGCCGTTCCGGCGGCCTTCAACGTTCAGAGAGCGATTCTCATGACCAGCCGGCAAGCAACGACGACCCTCTGGCGCCCGACCGGCCCCAAGGAGCTGGATCTGGTCCGGGAACTGAACTGGCGTGCTTGGCCGCCTCGTCTTCCCGAGCAGCCCATCTTCTACCCGGTCCTCAACGAGGACTACGCGATCAGGATCGCGAGGGACTGGAACGTGAAGCACGACGGAGCCGGGTTCGTCACGCGGTTCGAGGTCGAGTCGGAGTTCCTGCGTCGCTACCCCGTCCAGCAGGCCGGCGGGCGGACGATCCTTGAGCTGTGGGTCCCCGCCGAAGATCTCGACGATTTCAACGCCCACATCGTCGGCGAGATCCAACTGGTCCATGAATTCCGGTAATTCGTCGGCTCCGGAACGCCCGGCGGGCCGGCCGGCCCGCCGGGCCGTCAGCCGGCGGCCGGGTGGTCCGACCGGGTGTCCGGTACCCAGCTGCCGTGGAGTCCGAGGGGGACTCGTACCGGCAGGTGGATGACGGCGACCGGGTCCGCGGTGAAGTCCTGTGCGGAAAGGATCACCAGGTCGGCGGCACCGCGTTCCGGGTTGTGGACGTACGCCATGAGGTATCCGTCGTCCTCCGCGCTGGATGATTCGGACGGAACGAACACGGCTTCGCCGACCGCGGCGTACCGACCGAACTCGTGGGCCTCGGTGGTGCCGCGTTCCAGGTCGTGTTTGAGAAATGCGTTGCCGAAGCCCTCGTCCGGCCGGTCGTCGTCGGGTCCCGCGGGCGGCGCGTAGAGCTCGACGGCAGCGGCGTAGCCGTAGCGGTAGGGACGGGAGGTGTGCCGGGAATTGATTCGGGGGAAATCCTGGATACGGTCATCCAGTTGGAGTTCCTGTACGACACCGGTGCTCAGGTCGATCGTCCAACGATGCGGAGTGGGGCGGCTGATGCCGACGTTCCTGATGTCGAAGCCCTCGGGCTGCCGGATGAAGTCGACGACGACCGTCGAACCGTCCTCATAGGCGTTGAGGGTGTGGCCGACCATGCTCGGTGCGACCTCGAACCAACGCACCGGGCCGCCCTCGCGGGGCATCAGCCCGACTCGGGCCCGGCGGTCGTGGTCCCACCGGAAGGGGATTCCGGTGGTGAGGTGGGCGGGGCTGAAGACGACCGGTGAGTCGAAGAGGATCACGTGGTGCTCGGTGAGCGCAAAGTCATGCATGTAGGGGTTGCCAGGCACGGGGATCGTGGTGGTCCGGAGCACCTTGGCGGTGTCGTCCATGACTATGTGCTGGACGTTGTCGGAGCCGTAGAGGAATGCGAGTGAGTGCAGCTCACGGGTACGAGGGTCGAAGATCGAGTGGGCGTTGGCGCTGAAGCCCTCGGCGGTCGCTCCGAGGTCGCAGGGACCGATCGTGTCCAGCTCGTAGGTGAGTTCGTACGGACGGATGCCGCCTTCGATGAGAGTGAATGTACGGTCCGCGAAGCCCACGACGTGGACGTTCGGGGCGAAGTCCATCCGGTGGTCGACGGGGGTTCCGCGGCGCGGCTCACCGAGCCGGTCGGCGACGGATGTGGAACGGACCCAGCGGTTGCGGTACCACTCGGCGCGGCCGTCACGGATGCGGACGCCGTGCACCATGCCTTCGCCGAGGGTCCAGAGATGGGTCGCCGCGTCCTCCACCCCCAGCGGATTGGGACCGTTACGCAGATAGCGGCCGTCGAGGTGCGGGGGTATGCGACCGGTGACGGGGAGATCGTGGGCCGTGATCTCTTGGGCGACGGGGGCGAAATTTCCAGCGAGGTAGCGGTTGACCGTAGTCATAAGGTCCGTCCTTGGATCGTGCGGGTGGCGTTCATGAGGTGCCTGCCTGGAGTCCCTGGCCCACGGCCTTCATCAGCGTTTCGTAGCGGCGGGTGGCGAGCTCCGGCGGGAAGTGCCCGGCGATCTCCAGGCTCACCGCTCCGTGTGCGGCGGCCCAGAAGATCTTCGAGATCTCGGTGGCGTCGCCGTTGGGGAAGATGCCGGCGTCGATGCAGGCGGCGACCGCTTCGACCGAGGCGTCGAAGGCGGTTTCGGCCACGGCGAGAGCTTCGGCGCTCGGCTGGAATCCGGGCAGCGTCTGCTCGAACATCACCCGGTAGTAGGCGGGTTCGGCCAGTGCGTGCTCGCGGTATGCGGTGCCCAGGTTGTTGAGATGGGCCAATGGGTCGGCGGCGCGCTCGATGTTCTGCTGAGCGCGGCGCAGCCGGGCGAATCCCTCCCGGTAGAGGGCGTCGACGAGCCCTTCCTTGCCGCCGAACATGGTGTAGAGGACCTTGGTCGACGCTCCGATCTCGGCGGCGAGCCGTCGCATGGTCAGTTCCGAAGGGCCTCCTGCGACCAGGAGGTTGATGGCGCGGTCGAGGATCACGACGCGCACGGCTTCCTGGCCGAGGCGCTGGGCGTCCTGGTAGAGCCTGTTCATGGGTAACACCGTAACCGATGGGAAACAGCGTTACCATCGGCTGGGGGCCGGCCTCTCAGGTCGTCGAGCCGGTACCGGCGCGGATCGCATCGCGGTGCTGAACCTCGTTCGCTGCCGGCCTGGACACAGACCTGTTCTGGCCGGCAGCCGACGAGGCCAGTCAGTGGCGGGTGGACACCCGGAAGGTGGTGAGTATGGCCTTGTGGTCGGTAGGCCAGGTCCAGTTCGGCTCCCAGAATTTGTCCCGCCCGGACTCCGCTACGCGCTCGTTACGTGCGATCGAGGTGGAGGGGCCGACGATCACGCTGTCGAGCAGCCGGAGACGCCGGTCCGGGTGGTAGAAAACGAAGTCGATCCGGTCCCGCTCGTCCGCCTTCGGCGCCCAGGTGAGCTGGCTCGTCTCCGCACCGGGGTTGTCGCTTGGCGCATCAGTTCCCCCGATCGCGTACGTGCTGGCGGCGAGGTCGTTGACGGCGCAGCGCGGCGAGCGCTGGATCCGTCGGCGGATCGACGGGTGGTGGTGGCGGGGCGGTGCGGATGTCGCGGACGGCCTGGCGAACCACGGCGCGCACTGTCGGTTCATCGAGGGCCTGGAGGCCGCTGCGGGCGAGCATGGCGAGGCGGTGGGTGGGATCGGCTCCGCGACATCGCCGCTGCGGGCGGAGACGGCGATCAGGGCGCGCTGGGACAGGCCGTAGCCGAGCGCGACTGCGGCGACTGTAACGCATTGTGATCAAGTTGCTACTTTGAGCGCATGGATGATCCTAGCCACACGCGTGCCTGGTGGCGGCGGCGCGGGTGGTGGTCGATCGGGTCGATGCCCTGGGTTTCCGTCGCCGCTACCGCCCCCGTGCTGCGCATCGGCTTCCCGCACCACATGGTGGTGGGCCGACGGAGTGGCAACGGACATCCCCGCGGTGTGGGGCCACCATTTGGTGTCGCGCTGGTTCGAGGCCCCGTGGCGCTGCATCCCACGCCTCCGGGGGCCTGGTCACGCTGGGGTCGCGACTCCGCCGCGACCCCACTGGCCGGCGTGCAGCTACGGGGCTGCGGGGCTACGCGAGTATCCCATCAGGTCAGTGGGGCAGCAGGGAGGGCTTCTGTGAGGCGGTCCAGCCGCGGGCAGAGGGCCCGCACGAGACGGGCCAAACTCACTCCCGAACACCACACCGCACTCGCAGAGCTCGGTGTGGAATGGGCCTGACACCACCCGCCGGCCCGACACCACCCACCGGGGTCGCCCGGTTCTTGGGTTCAGCGGCCGGAGGGCGGGGGCGATCCACTGAGCTGGTGCCGGTGGTGACCAATGGGATGGGGTGTGAGGTGTGGTCGGTGGGACGGGGTGCGTTCGATGACCAGCAGGGCGGCGTCGTCGGCGGGGTGGCCGCCGATGTGGGTGAGCAGATCGCGGTGGATGTGGTGCAGCAGAGTGTCGGGGCTGCTGGTGGGGAAGGAGGCGATTCGTTCGGCGAGCGGGTAGAACGCTCCGGACTGCGAGCGGGCTTCGATGACACCGTCGGTGTAGAGAACGAGCATGTCACCGCATGTAAAGGTGAACGGGTCGATGCGGTCGTCCTCAATCGGTCGTTCGCACACGCCCAGCGGAGGCAGTGGCTGTCGGGCGTGCAGGACCGTGACCCGCTGATCGTGCACCAGCAGAGGCGGGGGGTGCCCGCAGTTGATCACCTCGGCGGCCGACGGGGCGTCGTCGGGGATCTCCAGGACGAGGCAGGTGATGAAGTGCTCGCCGAGGTCGTGCTCGGTGTCCGCCACGTCCTCCAGGTTCCGGGAGACGCTGTCTACGAGGGCGGTTACCAGCTCGGGGAGGGTGGAATACCGGTGAGCGCCCTCACGGAATGCCCCCAGCACCAGCGAGGCCTCACCGATGGCGGCCAGCCCGTTGCCCCGGACATCGCCGATGACCACCCGGGTCGCGGGATGCGCGGCGCGGGCGAACGCAAACAAATCACCGCCGATCTCGGCCTCGTCCTGCGCGGACATGTACAGCCATGCCACCTGCAGCGGCCCGATCCGGCGTGGCGGAGGCCGAAGCAGAACCCGCTGAGCCGCCTCCGCCACAGAGCGTGCCCGGCTCAGCGCCTGGTCGCGCCGCTCCCGCACAAACCGCATGAAGACCACCAAGGCGGAGAGCGCGGTCAGCGCGATGATCTGCGCCATGCGGTTGGGCGTGGTCAGTCCGCCGAGGGAGACAGCGATGAACACTTGGGCCGCCACTGCCAGGACCCCGGCGAGAGCGGTGAGCCGTGTCCCGGCGAGGGAGGCGGTCAGAGCGGGCGCGATGACCAGCAGTGGCCCCAGCTGGACATCGCGGCCGGTGTAGATGTCCAGCACGGTGATCGTCACAATCAGCACGAACGGGATCGCCACCAGACCACGGCCTGATGGCGGCTCCAGAAGGTGATCCCACGAACGCCGCACACCCATATACCCCTAATGCTCCATCGATAGCGTTCCCCCAGCCAGCCGACGAGCATGGGTCGGGTCTTCTCTCATCCTTCCTGCGGCGGCCTCGCTCTGTCCGTCCGCCGGCCCTGCCGTGACTTCCGGTCTCGGAAGTACGGCTCCAGCACGCGCCAGCCGAAGAGATGGGACGGTCGCCGCCCAGCCGGCCGGCGATGCCAAGCGCCGCCGTGACATCGGCGCGGAGATCGACGCGCTGACCGGCGGGCACCACGCGCCGACCGAAGCGCTGGGGCGTCAGGAGATGAGTGAGCGGCCTGTGGGTGCCGGCTTCAGTGTCCGGGAGGCTGCTGTCTGTTCTCTCCCGATGCTCGGCAGGATCTCCCGGGTGAGGGGATGGGCCTGCGCCTCGGCAAGGTGTCGGCGATACGCACTTTCGTCGGGGTAGGACGTGAAGACCGCGGCAACGTTCTCTTCGGTGCGGACCGGCAGTCCGGCGAATGTGTTGTGCCCTGCCTCGGTGGTCAGGACGGTGAGTGGCGCGGGTCCCGTCTTGTGGAGCACAGAGAGGAGACCGTCCCGGATCAGTGCGATGCCGTGACCACACGGTGGCGGACACGAATCGGTCCGGTGCCGAAGCACCGGCCTGGGGCCGCTCGGACGGGCATCCCATTGGGGTGTGGGCGAAGAACGCCCGGGCCGCGGATCGCAGGGCACGGGAGAACGAGGAACTGCGGGCGGCGGCCGGGGCGATGGCCGAGGCGCGGCGGGATGAGCTGGATTCGATCGATCCGGGGTGGTGCCCGGCCTGGAACACCGGGTGGCAGCGCTGCTACCGCCTCGTCCGGAACCATGCCCAGGCCGGCGGGGCGCTCCCGACGGCTGCGGGCGACATCGTCGCCCAAGGCGAGGACCTCGGACGCTGGATCACCCCGCAGCGGCACGGCTGGGAGCAGCTGGTGGCCGCGCAGCAGTGGCTTCTGGAGAACACCCTCGGGCTCCAGGCGGCAGGGGAGGAGGAACGGCCGGTGAAGCGGACGCAGGATGCGAAGTGGGCGGTCGACCTGGCAGCGGCGCGGCAGTTCCACGCCCGCGAGGGGCACCTACGAGTGCCTCGGAAGCACGTTGAGCAGCTGGAGCGGGCGCGGTCCTTACAGGCCGTCAGGACAGCGCTGACGGCGGTGTGGTGGTCAGGCTCGGCACGTGGCTCGATAACGTCCGCAAGCGGGCCGGGAAGCTCGCTGGGCAGCGCCGGGCGGATCTGGATGCGCTCGGTATGCGCTGGTAGACGGCCGGCGAGCAGACCGCGAGATCGACGGAGGCGTCGTACGGCGGCGACCCGGTCGAGAAGCCGCAAAGGCGTCACATGGGCGCGTACTCGGGAAGCGCTACAGTCGCGACCTGCGGGAATGTCCTGTCGATGTTCGTGTATCACGAGCGATCGTTATTCGACGTTGATTCCGCCCGTCTCCCCCGCCAGGAAGCGGGATTGCCCCGGGTGATCAAGGTGTCGGGGTGGTCGGGGGCCCCAGCACGCGCACCAGGTCGGTCAACAGACCCGCACGGCGGGAATTGGCCGTGGGCAGCGTCGGTGAAGCGGGCCAGGAGCGGGTGCGGTTCATGCATGGGCGGTCACCTGCGTGGAGAGGAAGTCCAGCAGAGCGGTATTGAAGCGCTCGGGCTGTTCGGTGCCGGGCAGATGTCCGGCCTTCTCGATGACGGCCAGGGCTGCCTGGGGGACGAGGCGGTGGATCGCCTCGGCGTCCGCAACGGGGGTGTAGACGTCGTCGGCTCCTACGAGGATCAGTACCGGTTCCCGGACCGCGGGCAACGTGTCGCGGTAGTCGGGGCGTTCGGCCCGTCCGCGCAGTGCCGCGGCGGCGCCGCGGGGGTCGGTGGCACACATCATGGACAGGACTCGCTCAGCGACATCCGGCATCGCGTCGACGTTGTACGCGGCGAGCATCTTGTCGATCACCTCGCCTGCGTAACCCATCCCTTCGGTGAGGAGTCTCTCGGCCAGGCGGTTGCGGAACTCTTTGCCCTCGTCGGTTTCGGCGGGGGCAGAGGTGTCGGACAGGACAAGGGCGTGCACCCGCTGCGGGTGACGGCGATGGAACTCCATGGTGATCTGACCACCCATGGAGACGCCGCCGACCACCGCCCGCTCGATGCCCAGGTGGTCGAGGAGCGCGGCAAGGTCATCGGCGAAGTCGGAGAGGAAGACCTGTCCTGGGGTGACGCTGCTACGGCCGTAACCACGCAGATCGGGGGTGATGACCCGGTATCCGGCTTCGGTCAGCGCCCTGGCCTGGGGTGCCCACAGGGTGCGGTTGAAGGGGTGGCCGTGGATCAGGAGGACCGGCAGTCCGGTTGCAGGCCCGAAGTCGTCGTAGTGGATGGTGGCGCCGCGCAGGGTTATGGCGTTCATGCCGGGCACCCTACTGACTTCGGCCCGTTGGGGTGAACCTTCTCGAAGTCCCTGACGCGTTCGCCGTAATGGCTGTATTCCGTGGTGTGTGAGGTATGCGGATGGGGGCGGGCTGACCGCTGCGGGTCGGCTGCGCCGTGAGTCGGTGCGGATGCAGGCGGCCGAGTTGTTCGAGCAGGGAAT